>NZ_SRLV01000117.1:0-21969 GCF_006518205.1 Myxococcus sp. CA005
GTCCGGTTCGATGTGGCGGGGACCGGAGACGGAGTGATGGCGCGCTCTACACGGGCACGAAGCCGGAAACGGCGGATACGGCCAAGAGCAGCCTGCACACCACCGCGCCGGCCCCCGACCCGACCGCGTGAGAGGGTTCAGCCGATGCGCTTCATCTCCTGTACTGCCGGGGTGAGGTTCGGAGAGGGCCCGAGACGGACGGGGCCCGCTGGCGTCCAGTTGCGGGTGCCACCTCTCCAGCGCTCGGGGTGACGGACTCGGGCACGCTGATACACCTGGTCGCGCCGGGCGAGGAGCGTTGCCTCGTGGCCGGAATGTCTGTCGTCTGGCGTGACGAAGTGGATGGCGGAGTGCCGGTGCTCGCTGTTGTACCAAGCCACGAAGCGCATCACCCATGCACGCGCGTCCTCGGCGGACGCGAAGGGGCGCTGCGGGAAGGTGGGGCGGTATTTCAGCGTGCGGAAGAGGGCCTCGGAGAATGCATTGTCGTCCGAAACGCGGGGCCGGCTGAAGGATGGGGTGACGCCCAGCCACTGCAAGGTGGCCAAGAGCGTAGCGCCCTTCATCGGGCCACCGTTGTCCGAATGCAGCACAATCCCTTCGGGCAGCCAGCCTCCTGCCAGCAGCGGCGGATGAGGGCCGCGGCATGCTCGGACGACTCTTCCTCGTGCACCTCGAAGCCCATGATGCGGCGGCTGAAGACGTCCACCACCAGGTACAGGTAGAGGAAAGCCCCCTTCACCGGGCCCTTCAGGTAGGTGATGTCCCAACTCCACACCTGATTCGGCCCGGTAGCGAGGTGCTCGGCCCTGGCCCTGGCCCTGGCCCTGGCCCTGGCCCTGGCCCTGGCCCTGGCCCTGGGCGCCTTGGCGCAGCCTCGGTGCGCGAGTTGCCCCGCTTCGCGCAGTACTCGGTAGAAGCTTGCCTCGCTGGCCACGTACTCGCCCCTGTCCGCCAGCCTGGGGACAATCTGCTTGGACGAGACGTCGCGGAACTCCTCGCTGTTGGCCACGGCGAGAATGCGCCGCCGCTCCAGCTCGGAAAGCCGGTTGGCCGGCCGGGTATGTGGGCCGAACCTGCCGTCCTGGGCCGTGGCAGGCTTCCTCCAGCGTTGGATGGTGCGCGGGGCACCCCGAGTCGCTCGCAGACGGCCTGCAGGCGCACGCCCTTTTGCAGCGCCTCATCGACGTGGGCGAGCGTCATTTCTCGCGCTTCTCGTCCGCTGCGTCGTCCTCGTCTTCCAGAGACTTCTCGTCCCAGCCCATCGCCTGAAGTTTTTTTTCGAGCACCAGCAGCGCCGCCGTCTCGGCCAGCGCCTTCTCCTTGCGGCGCAGCTCTCGCTCGAGTTCCTTCACCCGCTTCTCCGAAGAGGCCAGCCGGCGGCGCTGGCTGGCCGTCAGTGGCCCGGTGGACTCGCCCGACAGGGCCCCGGCAGCCGCCTGCCGCCACTCCTTCAACTGCACCTCGTGCAGTCCCTCGCGGCGCAGCAGCGCCCCCAACTCCTCACCCTCAAGCCCCTGGGCCGCCACCAGCACGCGCAGCTTCTCCTCGGGCGTCCACTTCTTCGGGCCAGCGGGCTTCTTCTCCTCGGGCGGCGGCGTCATCGCCGCTACCCTACGCGCCTCGCGCAACCACTGCGACAGCGTCGGCTGCGAGACTCCCACCTGGCGAGCCAATGCAGCCTCGCTCACCGCGCCTGGCCCCACCATCCGCTTCACCATCTCCGCCTTGAATGCATCCGTGTACGACACAGCTACCTGCCTGCACTCGCCCCCATGGGGTGCTCAGCTCGGCCGGTCAGCCGAGGCGACAACTTCCCTGACACAGGGGGGAGCTGACCTCCACCCGCATGGCCAGGGGATGGAGGAGGGTGGTCAGCGCCAGGTGCGTGCGCACGCCCGGGACGAAGGTGCCCGCGCCGAACTGCGAGAAGGTGTGGTGCGGCCCGTCATCGGTGATGACGTTGTGGCCGGCCTGGGCTCCGCCGTTGAAGCGCACCACGAGCCCCGCGCCGTGGCGGCGCACCAGCCAGTCGGTGAGCGTGCCCTTGCTGGTGTCTCCGAAGCCGAGCTCAACGACGAGGTGGGCTGTGCGGGAGGGACTCATGGGTGTGCGTGAGGTGGGGACGGCCCACAGCATCGCACGGTGCATTCACAACCGCCCGCGTCCAGGGCCGCGTCGAACCTGGACGCGGCCCCTTTAGTGTTCGACGCCCGCCTGCCGCTACGGCTCGCCAGTCTGGGACAGCCGCTCCTGGACGACAGTGGCGCTTCCCGAGGGGATTTCCGTCCGCTGGGGGAAGCCGTGGGCGTCGAGCTCCACCTTCACGGACATCGGGCCCAGCTCCATCGTGGCGGCGCGGGCTCCCGCCTCCTCGCGGGGGCGGATGACCATCTTCGTCGGTGCGGACGCGTCGGCGGGAGGTACCCACAGCAGGGCCTCGAGCGCGTCGCCCTGGCCCTTCAGCAGGCCCTCGCGGAGCCGCGCGGCGAGCCCCACCTCGCCGATGAGTTCGCCCCCGAACTGAGCCTGCACCTCCTTGGCGGCCACCTGACCCGAGACGCCGTAGCTCCCGTTCTGCTCCCGGCGCAGGCGCACATTCGCGGCGACCGTGTCGTTGACCCGCTTGGAATAGCTCTTGGCGACGAGCACTCCCGAGATGTCCGCCTGCTCCGTGATGTTGGTGTCCTGGAACTGGAGCTGGGCCGGGGCCCCGGGACGCACCATCGTGGTGCTGACCTCAAGGATGCTCCCGCCCGCCTTGGCGCCGAAGAGCGCCGTGTACTGGAACCCGAGGGGTACGTCGCCCAGCCGCATCACCTGCACGTCGCTGTAGTAGGGCGCCACCGGCTGCTCCCGCGCCGTGGAGGTGAGGCCCGTGGCGATGGACTCGGTGACGTCGAGGAAGGTCTTCGTGTATCCCAGCTCGTTGTGGAAGCAGGTCTTGGGGAGCACGGGGTCCGCGTGGACCATCACCTTGATGCGACCCACCTGCACGGCCGGAGCGGCGCCTCGCGAGTAGTCACCTTCTAGGTACATGGCGGGGCTGCCCGTGAAGGACTTGACGTCCGTGGCGCGCACCCGCTCCACGGTGACGTCATCGAGGAGTGACTCGAGCAGGCTCCTCACTGCGGCGCCGGCATCGATGGAGCTCGTGTAGAAGAGACAGGTGACCGGCTCGGAGGTCCCAATCGGGAGGGTGAGGATGGTCACCCCATTGGGGCGCTTCATCAGCTCCGGCGTACCCGCGGCCAGCACCTTGCCCCGGAAGAGGACTCCCTCGGCCTCCACGGGCTTGTGCGGCAACGGCGCGGTGATTTCCCGGGCGAGCGCTTCACGGACGGTGCGTGGCTCGGCGGGCGCTGACGCCGCGGGAGCGGGCTTGGATTCAGTGCGGTTCGCGGCGGGGCTGGTCGCACAGCCCGTGAGCAGAACGGCGGAAAGCAGGGTCAGTCTGGGGAGAGGCATGCGGCACCTGTCGCGGGGAGGTCGGACGTCCTGACGCTCTATTCGAAACGGGCGCCCGAGTCTGGTTGTGCCCGGGTGAAAACAGGCTCATGGGGTGCCAATGCCCGTGAGGTCCTTCCGCTCGCGACGCGGAAGAGGCTTCGAATCAGCGCAGACGCCGGTACCCCGAGTTGTCGTCGTTCGTGGGCAGGTGCTCGTCCTCCAACTCGGGCCGGGGGATGCCGTCCCGTCCCAGCGTCGCCGCGAAGGGCGTGAGCGCGCGGATGACGGCGCCCAGCCGCTGCCGCGACAGGTCCTGCTTCTTCAAGTGCCAGGCGAGCGCATCGAGGTCGGAGAACGCGCCCTCGTACAGCCCCACCAGCCCCGCCGCCACCTCCACGGTGTCGGTGGGGGCCTCCAGGCAGATGACGCGGTCGCCGAGCAGCTCCCGCCAGTCACGCTCGCAGTTGCGCCGCCGCGCGAGGTCCGGGATGAGGACGAACGGCTCGTAGGTGAGCTGCAGCTCGTCCACCACGTGTTTCACCGGCAGGTCCTGCTCCAGCGTGTCGCCGATGAGCTGCTTCACCTGTTTGCGCGAGACATAGCCGTAGGGCCGCTCGTCGCCCGTCATGAAGAAGTAGCCCCGGCGCTTGCGAGCATAGGAAGGACAGGAGCCCTATTGGGCGTAGCGGGCGGGAGCAGAGCGGGAGGTGAGGGACGCTGACGGGGAGCCCATGAGCCGCACTCCGGGCCGGCGCAGAAGCCATTCATCTCCAGCAGACACACGCCTGCCCAGCCCAGCCGCTTTCCCAGGCGGGGCGCGGCAGGGGCCTGGCTCTCTTGGCTGGCTCTGGCGGCTTGAGCTTCAACACCCCGCGGCCTGGGGTGGCCCTCGTGCCGGGGCCAACCTCGCACAGGCCGTGGGCAAGCCCCGGTGCTCCAGAATCGCCCGCACCCCGGGGGCCCCCTTCACATACGCCAAGACCCGCCGCCTGCCTCCACACCTCACGCAGCCGAACACGTCGAAGTCGAACGTCCTCCTGAGCAACTCGGCCCAGTCTACTCGCGGTGTCCTCTCCTTCATCCGCTCCTTCCTGGCCGCTGCCTCAAGCCCCGCGCGCACCTCCTCCGCACCTGCTTGAGGGAACCGGCCGGCTGGGGGGCATTCTCCCTGTGGCTGCACACGTCTACGGGCACCTTGCCGATGACGCGCGACAAGGTCGACCTGCGCCACAGAGAAGGGGGGATTGACGACAGGTGTTTCCGCCGAAGATCGTTCGCTCGCGGTGCTCCCATCCTGGGGTCGCTGGCTACACGATGGAGGGGGAGCATGTTCAGTGGGTGGAGGGCCCCGGCCTACGGGGTGATGTTGCTCGCGGTGGTGATGAGCTGTGCGGATTCCGCGGAGGTGGACGGTACCGTCGAGGGGGCACGCGGCGTCCGTGTCCAGCGAGCTGGCCTGGTGGAACAGGTCGAACAGCTGGACCTGCGTCCAGGTGACATGGGGGCAGATCCCACCTCGCTCGCGGTTCTCAATGGGACTGTGTACTTCGCCGCCAGACAGGACAGCACTGGCGTGGAGCTGTGGAAGAGCGATGGGACCGAGACCGGCACGGTCCTCGTCAAGGACCTCGCTCCTGGCACCTCCACCTCCAACCCCAGGAGCTTCCTCCTGGTGAATGACACGGTTGTCTTCGTGGCCCATGGGGTCTGGAAGACCGACGGAACCCCGGAGGGCACGGTTCAACTGTTCGCCGGCACGCCTCAGGGGGGCGCCGGCGAAAACCTCCTGGTCCCGATGAATGGGGCGGCCTACTTCGTGGCGAGCGGCAACAACGGTCGGGAGGCCCTGTGGCGGAGCGATGGCACGGTGGCGGGGACTGTCGCGGTGACATCCCTTGGCTCCTGGACCTCAAGCCCCTGGCTGACGGCCGTGGGCCAGCGCCTCTATTTCAACGTCTACGACGACGCGACGGGCCTGGAGTTGTGGACGAGCGATGGGACGGCGGCCGGTACGGTCCGGGTGAGGGACATCCATCCGGGCAGCGGTAGCTCCGCTCCTCGCAATCTCATCGGGGTGAACGGCACGCTCTACTTCACGGCCAATGATGGTGCCAACGGAGAGGAGTTGTGGCGCAGCGACGGCACGGCGGCGGGGACGTATTGCCTGAAGGACCTCTTCACGGCTCCTCACTCGAGCTCGAAGCCGGAGTTCCTCACCGACGTCAACGGCACGCTCTTCTTCGTATTCACCATCAATCTCAACACCAAGGCGCTGTGGAAGAGTGACGGGACGACGGAGGGGACCGTCAAGGTCGCCGACATCTCCGGCGTCATCATGTCCCCTTTCTTCACGGCCGTAGGGTCGACGCTCTACTTCGCCACGTCGGGCGGGAGTCCCCTTGCCAATTACCGCTTGTTCAAGAGCGACGGGACGAGTGAAGGCACGGTGCCCGTGCTGGGATTCAATGGAAGTTCCGCCTGGCCCGTCATCGCGAATCTGACGGACGTGGAGGGCACGCTCCATTTCGTCTTCAACGGCCTCCAGGGCAGCGAGCTGTGGAAGACAGATGGGACGGAGGCCGGGTCGGTGCGCATCACCACGTTCGTGCCTGCGCCGCGTGACGCCATGATCTCATCCATCGTCTTTGATGCCGGGACGCTCTACTTCTCCGCCAACGATGGCGTCCATGGCAGCGAGCTGTGGAAAAGCGATGGGACGGCCGAAGGCACGGCGCTGGTGCGCAACATCCAGACCCGCGGCGTCAGTTCCGAGCCACGTTCACTCACGGATGTGGACGGGACGCTGTTCCTGCTGGCCACGAACGGCCGTGATGGTCTCCAGCTCTGGAAGAGCAATGGCACGATGGAGGGGACCGGGCGCGTCAAGCTGATGACCTTTGGCACTCCGGGGCAACTCGCTGCCGTGGGGTCCACGCTCTTCTTCGCCGGGAGCGAATCCGGTACCGGGACGGAGCTGTGGAAGTCCGACGGAACGGAGGCGGGCACGGTGCGCGTGAAGGACCTCTTGCCGGGAATCGGCAGCTCCAACCCCTCCGAGCTACGCGACGTGGGGGGAATGCTCTACTTCGCCGCGACCGATGGGCTCACGGGCAAGGAGCTGTGGAAGAGCGACGGCACGGAGGAGGGGACTGTTCGCGTGAAGGACATCGCGGCCGGCACTCGGTCGTCCGATCCGCGGCCCAGCTCCCTGATTGGAATGGATGGGTCGTTCTTTCTCACGGCCGACGATGGCGTGACGGGCCGTGAGCTGTGGAAGAGTGACGGGACGGAGGGGGGGACGGTCCGGGTGAAGGACATCACGCCCGGAACGCAGAGCTCCTCGATTCATCCCGCCGTGGTCTTGAATGGGTGGGGTTTCTTCGCGGCCGATGACGGGAGTTATGGCCTCGAGCTGTGGAAGAGTGACGGGACGGAGGAGGGGACGGTCCGGGTGAAGGACATCAGGCCGGGCCTCTCCTCAGGCCTCTTGCCCGAAGGGATGGTCAAGATGGGCGGCGCCCTCTATTTCCCGGGCACCGATTCGGCCGCTGGCTCTGAGCTGTGGAAGAGCGACGGGACGACTGACGGCACGGTGTTGCTCAAGAACATCCGGCCGTGGAGTGCGAGCGCCACCGTGCAGTCCCTCACTCCGATGGAGGGGGTGGTGTTCTTCACGGCGGATGACGGGACCTCTGGACGTGAGCTGTGGAAGAGCGATGGGACGGAGGCGGGCACCGTTCGGGTCAAGGACATCCGTCAGGGCCCGCTCGGCTCCGCGCCCCAGTGGCTCGTCGCCTTGAACGGCGTCCTCTACTTCGTGGCTGATGATGGCGTCTCCGGTGCTGAGATTTGGAAGAGCGATGGGACAGAAGCCGGCACGGTGCGGGTGACGGACCTCCTCCCGGGCGCCGCCTCTGTTTCGCCCACGTCGCTCACCGTCTCGGGCGGGCGCGTCTACTTCCTCGGAGACGACGTCATTCACGGCAGGGAACTCTGGGTGCTGACGCCTCCAGCCCCGGCAGATACCGTCCCTCCGTCCGTGACGTGCCCCGCACCCGTGTCCGCCGAGGCCACGAGCACCGCGGGTGTGCAGGTCAGCTACCCGGCGGCGGAGGCGACGGACGACATCACGCTCTCCCCGGCCCTGAGTTATGACATCCCAAGCGGAAGCGTCTTCGCGTTGGGGGAGACGACCGTGACGGTGACGGCCGCGGATGAAGCTGGCAACACGTCGACATGCCAGTTCACGGTAACGGTCCAAGACTCCCAGGCACCTCTGCTGACATGCCCCGACGATGTCGTTTGGGAGGCCACGAGCGCCACGGGGGCGACCGTGAGCTATCCGGCGGCGAGCGCCTCGGATGATGTCTCCTCGGTCGAGGTGACGTACAGCCAGGGCTCCGGGACGCCCTTCGCGGTGGGGACGACGCCTGTCACCGTCACCGTCACGGATGGCGCAGGCAACGCGTCCACATGCCAGTTCACGGTGACCGTGCGGGATACCACGGCGCCCACCATCGTCTGCCCGGCCGAAGTCGTGGTGGAGGCCATGGGGCCCGCCGGGGCCGTGGCGGGATTCGTGCTGCCCCAGGCAACGGATGCGGTGACGGCCTCGCCTCAGGTCACGGCGAGCCCGGTCTCCGGCAGCACCTTCATGTTGGGTTCCACGCCGGTGACGCTGACTGCGACCGACGACGCGGGAAATGTGGGCTCGTGCCAATTCCTGGTGACTGTGCGAGACACGGCAGCGCCAGTCCTGACGTGCCCTGAGGAAGTCATCGTGGAGGCGACGGGTGCTGGCGGCGCGACGGTGAGCTATCCGGCGGGCCAGGCCGTGGATGTGGTGTCCCAGGTTCAACCGGTGTACAGCCACGCCTCTGGAGCGGACTTCCCGCTAGGGGGGACACTCGTCTCGGTGACCGCGACGGATGCCGCTGGAAACGCCGCCGCGTGCCAGTTCACAGTGACTGTGCGCGACACCACACCTCCAGAGTTGGGGTGTCCCCAGGACGTGGTCCTTGAGGCAGAGGACACGCAAGGCGCGGTGGTCACCTTCGCAGGAGTCCAGCCTCGGGACCTCGTGACCCACGACCCGTCCATCGCGTTCAGTCAGACCTCCGGGAGCCGTTTCCCGCTGGGCACCACGGCGGTCGCCGTGACGGCGTCGGATGCCGCGGGTAATGAGGCCTCGTGCCGTTTCGCGGTGACGGTGCAGGACACCACTGCGCCCCAGGTGATGTGCCCGTCAGACGTCTCAGTGGAGACCCAGGACCCCGAGGGCACGGTCCTGAGCTATGCGCCTGCCTCTGCTGTTGATGGAGTCTCCTCCGTGACGGTGGCCTATAGCCTGGCGTCTGGTGGCCACTTCGCCTCGGGCACGACGCCGGTGGTGGTGACGGCCACCGATACAGCGGGGAACGCCGCCCAGTGCTCCTTCCTGGTCTCTGTGCGAGTCAGGAAGCCCACGCTGATACCGGCCCCCCAAACGGGATGCAGCAGTAGCGCGGATGCGGGCGGGCCCATGAGCCTCACCTGGAGTGTCCTCGTCCTGGCCGGCTGGCAGGTGGCGCGTCGACGCCTGCGCCATCGCATGTAAGGGGCGCGGCTGCCGGCCATCGTGGAGGCCGCCGCGCTCAGCCCAGGAGCGCGGCCAGGCGGCGTGCACCCGGGAGCAGCGGATTGCCCGGGGGCACGGCGTCCGGCGCCTTCAACGCGCCGTGCAGCGTGGCGATGAGGTGCTGACCATGCCGGGGCAGTGCCACGAGCTCAGGCGCACCTTGCACCAGCTCCTCCAACGTATAGGCGGGATAGAGGCCCAGTTGAGGGTGAGGGCTGGAGCGGAGGGGCCGAGGAGGGCCGCTGACGGGGCCTCCCGAGCGATGCTCCCGGCCGGTGGACAGACTGATTGAACCCCCTTGGGGGTACACGCCTGCCCAGGCCGCGCTCCCATCAGGTGCGTGGCAGGGGCCGCCGGCCTGTTAGCTGTCTTGCGCCTCAACACCCCGCGGCCTGGGGTGGCCCTCGTGCCGGGGCCAACCTCGCACAGGCCGTGGGCAAGCCCAGCAGCCAGAGGTCTGGCTCCAGCCATCCCCACAGCAGGACACCGAATACGGAAAGCAAGCCACCCTGAAGGGACGCGTCACGGGAGGAGCAACGGCGCCCTGCGCGTCATCGTCGCGACCGCCGACAAGCGGGTTAGAGGCAACTCTGTGAGTGCCGCGGAGGATGGCTCGTTCGAGATTGACGTTTCTGGCAGCGTCGCCGCGCCGGTGCACCTCCTTGCCATGGAGCAAGCCCATCCGACACGTCGCTTCGGAATCAAGAAGGACATCACCTTCACTTCCGGGCAGACGCTCGACGGCGTGGAGATCGTTTTGGATCACGCGGAGGACCAGCCGCAGCGCGTCAACGTGAAAAACCTCAAAGCCTACGGCGCGAAGGCCTACGTCACGATGGATTTCTACTTCGGCTCCGGGTTCCTCTTCAGGAACGAGGCGATCGACACTCCGCCGCTCCAGATTCCCGCGATGCCGCTCACCCCGCCCTTCGACCTCATCCAGCTTCACACGATGGTGCTCGTGGGCTCCGAGGGAGAGTTCGGACTCACCTCCGCGAGCGCAACGGTCCACACGGAGGGCGGCTCGACTCCCGAGGTGACAATGCCGCCCCCTCTTCAACTCACCTCGGTTCCACTCGGCACGATGGAGGTTCCTGCCGTCGCTCCGCTCGAGGGCTTCTCCTTGTCGTGGAACGTGGATCCCGCCGCCCAGGTCGTGCGTGGGCATCTCCGCCATAAAGGACGAGATCCCAGCCTCCACTGGAGCGTGACGGCACCAAGCTCCATCACATCGTTCACGCCGTTCGAGCTGCCCGTGGATTTGAGTAGCTGACCGAAGGGAATGGCTGCGCCGCCCCCAAGATTCGGTCACCGCGTCATGAGGGCGTCAACGCGAGCGAGCGAGGAGCGCGCGGTCATCGCTCCAGCAGGGTTGGCGATGCGCGGGGCAGGCGCCTGGCACGCGTAGCGTCCACACGGCGGACGAGTTCCAGGGCATCCGTCGCGTACACGACACCGTCCAGAGCAAACGGCCTTGGGGCGCCGCGCGACCATGCGGGCTGCCCAGAGATTTTTGGGACACAGGTTCGCCCATGCCCTCTTACGCACCGATGGCCCGAACAGCCCAACCCAGGATTGCCCATGGAGCGGAAGAAGTCCCTTGTCGAAACGAGGGAGCCGGCACGCTGCCGTGTGGCCTTGCGGAAGAATTCCTGCCGGGTCAAGCGCCGCGAAGTCCCGTTGGGCGATGGGGTCGCGCACACGGATGTCTCCACCAGGAAGCTCGACCGGTCGCGAAACTTCAACCGCATCATCAGCGCGGCCGACAAGAGAGCGTAGCCCCCGTCACCGCGTCCTTCGGCTGATCTCTTCGTCCATTTCGAAGCAACCCAATCACAAGCGTCTCTCTGGAGTTCGACATGCCTCCTCCGAAGGTCGATACGCAGAAGCCACGCATCCCGCCCACTCCGGTTGCGCCGCCTACCCCTCCACCCGCCTTGGAGCAGAAGAAGCCCGCGGCGGACGCCAAGAAGACCGCCGATACGGCGCGCAGGGAAGCAGCCAAGGCCCAGGCACAGGCCCTGCGGGACGCCAAGAAGGCGCGGGACGCCGAGCAGGTGAACAAGGAGGCCCAGAAGGAAAAGGCGGAAGCAGAGAAGGCGCTCGAGAAGGTTCGCAAGTCGCGCGAATCAGTCTCCCCCCGCCAGGGTGAGCAGGCCCAGCGTCCTGCGGACAGCACGCGGCTACCACCGTCTGACGAGCGCGTGAGGGACGCGGAGGACAGAGTCTCTCGGGCCACGGCCCGGGCCGCGGAGACCTCCCAGGATGCGCGGGACGGCCTCGAGCGGGCGGAGACCTCCCGGCGAGTGGCCCTCGAGAAAGCGGACACCGCGCTGAGCGCGCAGAAGACGGCCAATGCCAGCGCGAAGCAAGCGGGCCAGCCCGAGCCCTTCCCGAAGGCCAACGAGGTCCGCGACGTCTACGACGCGGGCAGCCTGAGCAAGAAGGACCAGCAGAAGCTGCTCGGCGCGTCCGTTCCGGTGACTCCGGAAGAGGCGGCGCGCGCGGACGTGCGCCACATTGACGACGCGGTGAAGAACGCGAAGCACTCGAACGAGGGCCCTGTTGCAGGCGCCGAGGAGCTGCGCAAGCAACTCGCGCTCAATCCGGACCCGGCCTACCGGGCCGCCCTCTGGAAGGAGACGAAGCCCCAGCGCGATGCATTCGTCAATGCCCAGGTGAATGACAGGTCGCTGCACCACTCGAAGAAGCCGGAGCTCATGAAGTCGCTGGCCCAGGGCGCGGACATGGCGGGGCAAGGGGCTCGCAAGGAGTTGGCGACGCAGCTGTTGTCGGCCTCGAAGTCGAAGTCCCTGGATGGCGTGGGCGAGCCGGGCCGCTCCCTCAAGGAGAACGCGAAAGACCCAGCGGTAGCGAAGCTGGGTGGAGAAATGGTCCAGCAGCTGCGCGCGGCGAAGCGCTACCAGGCCGCGGACTCGCTCTCCAACCTCGACCCGGCCATCAAGACCCAGTCCAAGCCGAGCAAGCTGGACCAGGAGCTCCAGTCAGAGGTGGCCCTGAACTCCGTGTCCGCTGAGCGCGACGGGCTCAACGCACGTCAGAAGTTGCTGGACCAGGAAACACGGACCACCGCCCGCCAGACGCTCGACGACATCGCGAAGAACCCCAAGTCGAAGGCGCCCTTCAACGTCGAGCCCGGCGCGACGAAGGACCATGCGGTCCTCGTGCGCAAGGACAAGGATGGCAAGGTGACCGAGCGGCTCGAGCTGTCGTTCCAGGGCGACAAGGTCAAGGTTGACTCGACGAAGGTGGACAAGTCCGGCGAGGCGCGCCGCTCCATCTTCGAGAGCGAGGAGCCGGGGGGGCCGAGCACCGCCATCGACGCGCGCTGGAAGCAGGATGCCGCCGCGCCGCCGCCGTCGCGCGAGGAGCTGGCAGAGGGGAAGGTCAAGGGCGCCTCGTACGCCGAGACGAAGTTCCAGGTGGGTCCATCCGCCAGTCAGACCACCACCCAACGCGCGCCGGATGGGTCGCTGACGGAGACGAAGAAGACCTTCTCCCAAATCAACAAGGGAGACCACGTTACCGGCAGGTTTGGCGAGTTCATGGAGACCGTGCCCTCTGACAAGATGGACGTCACCACCACCGTCATTCCGCCCCCCGGTGCGAAGGACGAGCAGGGTAAGCCCGCGAAGGCGACGGTGACCGAGTCGTCGTCGTACTCGCAGGGAGATCGGCTGCGGCTGACGCGCACGTCGACCAAGGCCGTGGACTGCCCTGCCAAGGCCGACCGCCCCGCTGGCGCGAAGGAGTTGGAAAAGGTTCGGAAAGAATCCATTCAGGCTGACGACGCCGCGCCTCGCAGTTACGTGCTTGAGAAGGCCGGCGATGGCGAGCTGAACACCCAGACCTTCTTCGAGGGACAGCCCAACGTCACGCTCGTCACTCGCAAGAAGCTGGAGGGCAACACTGTCACGGAGACGACCGAGGGACGGCTCCCCAAGCCTGCCCAGAAGGGCGAAGACGTGGAGTTGGTGGACGTCAAGAGCACCACCACCCGGACGTACAACAACCAGGGCCTCATCACCGCGAGCCACTCGGACCAGACAGACGTCACGGGCATTCGCCGGGTGAAGGACTTCCAGCGCACCGAAACGCGCAATGCCAAGGGCGAGGTGGAGGTCACCGAGCGCACCACGGGCTCGGAAGAAGGAGGCGGCAAGCCCAAGCGCACCTACGAGCAGTCGCTGACGACGGCGCAGACGCCCAAGGAGCCGCAGGTCGTCCACGCCCAGTCGAAGCTCACGGGGCCCGAGGGAACCGCCGAGGCGTCCATTCCTCCTGAGCGCGTGATGGTGAACGGCAAGTCCTTCGATGGCCCCAACCAGCTCAAGCAGGACTTGCCACCCGCGCAGGCGGCCCTGGGGGCCTACGCGGTCAACGGGTTGCAGAACGAGCTCAATCACTTCACCCAACTGTCGGCGCTGCATACCCAGGCCCTGAAGGACACGCCGGAGGCACCGGAGAGCGAGGGCATGGGCGTCGCGGGCGATGCGTCGGAGTATGGGCTGGCTCGACTGGCGAAGGAGGCCAACTCCCGGGCGGCGAATGCGCAGGGCAAGCCGGACCCGGCGGACAACCCGAAGTTCTTCAGCTTGAAACCCGAGGACGCGTTCAAGCAGGAGCTCACGCTGAACCTGAACCGGAACGAGCGCCTCTCGGTGGGAATGGTGGGTGGCTTCCAGGTGGCCGCCGGCATCAACGACATCGTGAGCGGCGTGGGAGACTTCAAGAAGGCGCTCGACGAGCAGAACCTGCTAAGCTTCAAGGGCGCGCGTGAGCTCGCGACAGCCGGCGCGGACGTCCTGGGAGGGGCGGTGGGCGTGGTCGAGGGAGTCGGGCTCATGCGCTTCGCCGCCAAGGGGTCGGGCACCACCATCTCCCCATCGGGCCTGCCAGGCCCGCTGAATGGCCGTGTCAATCCCATCAAGTTCGCGGAGTGGTCGGGACGACTCAACGCGGCTGTGGGAGTCATCAGCGGTGGCCTCTCGGTGGCGGAGGGCATCTCCAAAGACGACACGTACCAGGTCGCCCTCGGCGCAGTGCAAGCGGGTGGCGCCCTGGCTGGCTACTTCGGGACGGCCGCCGCCGCGGGCGCCCTGGGCGGCCCCGCGGGCGTCGCCGTCGCCCTGTCGGTGGGGATGGTGACCATCGGTGTCGGCAGTGTGATTGAGCGCGAGCGTGCGCACGCGCTCGCCGAACAGCGCATCTGACGTCCGACGTGCGGTGGTGGAGGCGAGGCGCCTCACGGGAGCTCATCCCCTGTTGTTCGCGTCACCTCTGCTCGGAGCTAGAAAGCGGACGCGCCCGCGGTGGCGTCCGCATGGTTCTGGTCGCCAGAGCCTTCGCTGACGCCGACAGCCCCCACGACCTTGCCATTCTTCTTCAGCGGGATGCCGCCCGCGAAGATCATCACCCTTCCGTCGTTGGACGCGTGGATGCCGTAGAACTGCCCACCGGGTTGGGCGTTCTTTGCCAGTTCCTGCGTGGTGATATCGAAGGCACGCGAAGTGAATGCCTTCTTGATGGAGATGTCGATGCTGCCCAGCCACGCCCCATCCATGCGCACGTGCGCGACGAGATTGCCGCCTTCGTCCGCGACAGCGATGTTCATGGGCTGCCCCAGTTCCTGAGCCTTCTTCTCGGCTGCGGCGATGAGGGGACGCGCGTCTTCCAGACGGACCATGGAACACTCCTGAGTGAGGTTGGCGACGCGCAGGACGCCTCCGCCACCCAAGGAAGGAAAGGCAGGGAACGCACGAGCACTAGCGAGTGTTCTGGACGCGAGGGGATGGAAGGACGTTGTTCCTGAAGGAAACGGTTGTCACGCCTCGCGCTCCGCGGAGTCGCACGAACCAGCCTGCGTGCGTCAGGGGAGACAGGTCGCCGTCAGCAGCGAGAGGGAGTCCAGGCCTTCCTGACCCACCATCAGCAAGACCTTGTCGCCGATGCTGAACTTCCCGGCCACGAGCCCGCGCGGCATTCCGTCCAGGACGACGTCATGCCCTCTCCGAGAGCGAGCCATCCCCCAGACCCGGAAACAGACTGACGGTGTTCGCCGCTGCAATCGTCGCGGCGACATCCAGCCGCCCGTCCGCGTTGAAGTCGGCCACGCGCTCGTAGCGACGGCGGACAATCTCGTACATGTCGATGCCCTCCTCACCCGTGAGTGGCCGCAGTCCGAGGTCGTCGATGATGAGCAGGGCTGGAGTGGTGAAGCGCAGGAGGCGTCGCTCGTAGCTGTTGTCGGCGCGTGAGGCGCGCAACTGCGTGAGCATGTCGTGGGCGCTCACGTAGAGGACGGCGTGGCCGGCGCGACAGGCTCGCTGGCCCAGCGCCTGGGCGAGGTGACTCTTGCCGACGCCCGCAGGGCCCACCACCAGCACGTTCTCGTGCCGCTCGACAAAGGTGCAGGTGCCCAACTCCAGCACCTGGGTGCGCGGGACGGAGACGTTGAAGGAGAAGTCGAAGTCCTCCAGGGTGCTGGGCCGTTCGAAGGCGGCACGGCGCAGGCGCACGTCCAACTGCTTGCCGTCGCGCCGCTCCACCTCGTCGGCCAGCAGTCGGTAGAGGAATTCCGTCAGCGGCAAGTTGGCGTCGGCCGCCTCGCGGCAGCGCAGCTCGAGGGACTGCAGCAGCCCGGACAGGCGCAGCTTCTGCGTGTACCGGACCATGGTGAGCACCGATTCCGGCCCAAGGTGAGCACCCGTTCCGGACATGGTGAGCACCCGTTCCGGACATGGTGAGCATCCCTTCCGCCCCCTTCACGTACGCCAGCACTCGCCGCCTGCCTCCACACCTCATGCAGGCGAACACGTCGACGTCGAACGTCCTGCTGAGCAACTCGGCCCAGTCCACTCGCGGCGTCTTCTCCTTCATCGGCTCCGTGCTGGCCGCCGCCTCAAGCCCCACGCTCGCCTCCTGCGCACCTGCTTGAGGGAGCGCATGCGCGCGGAGAAGGCCGTGCGCTTCCTGTCCGACGCGAGCGCGCTGCTCGCCGAGTCGCTCGACTATCCGACCACGCTCCAGCGCCTGGCTCGCCTCGTCGCGCCAACGTTCGCCGACTGGTGCATCGTCGATGTGGCCGAAGCGGACGGCAGGATTCGCCGGCTGGCCGGGTTTCACTCCGACCCCGCGAAGCAGAGGGTCCTGCGCGAGCTGGAGGAGCGCTATCCGCCCCACTGGGGCTCGCTCCAGCCGGCCATCCGCGTCATGGTCCGGCAAGCCCTTCCTGCGCTCCGAGCTCTCGGAGCCCGATATGCACGACTACAGCCTCGACGCCGAGAATGCCCGGCTCATCCGCGAGCTGGGGACCCGGAGCGGCATGGCCGTGCCGCTCATGGCGCGCGGACGGACGCTGGGGGCCATCTCCATGGGCCGCACGGACCCGAAGCGCCCCTTCGGGCCATCGGACCTGGCGCTCATGGAGGAACTGGCCCACCGGGCGGCCATGGCCATCGACAATGCCCACCTCTACCAGGAGGCCCAGGAGGGCATCCGCGTCCGTGAGGAGTTCCTCGGTGTCGCGGCGCACGAGCTGAAGACGCCCATCATCTCCATGAACATCGTGCTTCAGTCGGTGCTGCGGAGACGAAACGAGCGCCCCTCCGCAGAGCGGCTCATGCAGGCCCTCGAGTCGGCCGAGAAGCAGGTGCAGCGCCTCATGCGCCTGGTGGACGACGTGCTGGATGTCTCGCGGCTGCACGCCGGGCGGCTCAAGCTCCACCTGGAGCGCGTGGACTTCCTGGCCGTCGTGGGCGAGGTCGTGGAGCGGTTCATCGAGACCGCCGCCCGAACCGGGTCGCGGGTGGACGTGCGCGCCGAAGGGCCCGTCGAGGGGATGTGGGACCGGAGCAGGCTGGACCAGGTGGTGGCGAACCTCCTCGGCAATGCCCTCAAGTTCGGCGAGGGCAGGCCCATCGAGATTTCGCTCTCACGCGGGGAGGGGGCGGCCGAGCTCGTGGTGGAGGACCACGGCATCGGAATCCCGCCCGAGCGCCTGCTCCACATCTTCGAGCGGTTCGAGCGCGCGGTGCCCACCCGGCACTACGGCGGATTCGGGCTCGGCCTCTACATCGTTCGGAGCCTCACGGAGGCCATGGGCGGCACGGTGCGCGTGGACAGCACGCCGGGCCTGGGCTCGAGGTTCACGGTGGTGCTTCCGTGCCAGCCCCTGAAGGAGGCCGCGGGAGAGTCGCAGGCGTGAGGAGACGCTGGCTTTCACGACATGAACGCATGCATGCCCCTCGGAAACACTGCCCGGCCCGGCTCCGTATGCCTATTTCCCCGCTGCTCTCAGGCGGGGCGCTACCTGGAGCGCAGGTCCTTCTCTCGCGCCAACAGAAAGATACGTCATGACCGCTTCCTTCATGAAGCTCCGGAGGCTCGCTTCTCTCGTCCTGTATTGCGCCGCGCTCGGCGTCTCGCCGCTCGCATCCGCGGAGCCGCCAGCCGCCGGCGAGCCCGCGGAGGCGGCGCCGCGCGCGGGCGAGCTCAACTACCGCTCCACGGGCCAGCGTCAGCCCCAAATCACCCAGCTGTCCGATGGCGGGCAGCAGATTCTCCTCTCCTGCCTTCTGTCGCGTCCCGGCCAGATCCAGCGCTACGCCGTGAGCTGCCCGGGCACGAAGCAGCTCGACGTCAAGGTGGCGGACTGCTGCATCCCAGGCGACCACTGGCAGGTGAAGGTGAAGTCCTGGGACTTCAAGCCCAACACGGCGGTGGCGACCGCGCCGGGCGGTGACGGTGACTTCAGCGCGCCCGCCCGCGTCTTCACCTACAGCAGCAGCCGGGACATGAACGCCCTCATCGAGTGCTCGTACCTGCACGGCGTCAACGTCTTCCCGGCGGAGTCCTTCCTCCTCGTGGAGAGCAGCGGCGGCGCATGTTCCGTGACGGACGTGGGCATCACCGAGGAGATTGACCGCTCACCGTGACAGGCCGGTCCGCAAGAGCCCTGTCCCCAGGGCTCTTGCCCCCTCGCGCAAGGTGACATGCTCCCAACTCCTTGAAAGGGGTGGGGTGGAGCGCCCGCTCCAACGCGAGGGAGGGGCGGGCACGTGAGGCCGCATTGCATGACGGTCCCCGGCGCTCAGGCGCGGGCGGAGGACACGCCCGACGGCGTGGCCCTCGTCTTCACCACCTCCGAGGAGGACCAGGTGGCGAACCTCCGGCAGCGTGGCCGCAACATGATGCAGCGGCAGGCGGAGCACGGCGTATCGGGGCGCCGCGGCCTCGAGCAGCCTCCCGGCATCGACTACGAGGCCATGGGCGGTAGCGGGCTCCCGGGTTCTGCGGGGGCTCCGAGCGTGCCGACCTACGCCCGCGTGGAGGACACTCCCCAGGGCGTCACCATCGCCTACAAAGCCGTGGACCCCTCGGATGGAGAGCGACTGCGCGCGGAGATCCACGAGACCGCCGGGAAGCTGACGCCGGGCCAGTGCCCGGGCATGGCCCCCCCGTGGAGTGAAGCCCCCCTCTTCTCCTACCGGGGCACGAGGTCATGGCACCAGACACCCATACGGAACCCATGAAGCGCAAGGCCTATGAAAAGGAGCTTCGCAGGCTCCAGGCCCAGCTCTGCATGCTTCAGGATTGGGTCAAGCAGGAGGGGGTGCGCGTCGTCGTGGTCTTCGAAGGGAGGGACGCGGCGGGCAAGGGCGGTACGATTCGCGCCATCACGGAGCGGGTGAGCCCCCGGGTATTCCGAGTGGTGGCCCTGCCGGTCCCCTCGGACCGGGAGAAGACCCAGATGTACCCGTGGACTCGCTGGTACGATTACTCTCAGGCGCGTGACATGATGTTGGCCGCGACGGATACGCCGTATGCGCCCTGGTTCATCTTGCGCTCCGACAACAAGAAGAAGGCGCGGCTCAACTGCATCCGCTTCCTGCTGGAGAAGATTCCTCACAAGAGGGTGAAGCGTCCCGAGGCGAAGCTGCCCCGCCGCTCCAAGCGGGGCGCCTATGACGACGAGGCTTCGCTCGCGGGGAAGAACTTCATACCCGAGAGGTATTGAGCCCGGAGCACCTTTCCGAAGCCGCGCTCGCGCCCCAGCGAGGGGGCCACGGCGCCCTCCCGTACCGCCTCGCGCCCGGAGTTGAGCACGGCCTTCACCGCGGCATCATTGCGGCGCACCAGCCGGACGAAGCCCCCGAAGTTCTCCATGGGCGCCTCGGCGATTTCATCCAGCTTCCCGTCCAGGCCCTCGGGGTTGATGATGGCCAGGTCCGCGCGGCGGCCCTCGGCGAGTACGCCGGCGTCCAGCCCGATCCACTCGCCAATCCGGCGCTGCGCCTGTTGCGAGCGAAGAAACCCGAGACAGCCCATTTGCGAGAATGGGCCGAACGGATTGCCGCCAGGAGGGGCAAGAAGACAGCGGTGGTGGCGCTGGCGAGACGGCTGGCCGGAATCCTCTTCGCGATGATGCGCGATGGGACGGAATACCGAGCGCCGAAGCCAGCAGTGCTGGAGGCTGCGGCATGAGCGTGAGCCAGTCAGTCGCTTGACAAGCAGCGGCCTCTCCCAAAGGCTTCGATGAGCGGGTGAGCGCGTGTCCTTCCTTGGCCAGCAGTCCAGGGCCGCAGCATAGAGGGCGCCCCCGCTGTCGAATCTCCCCATGCGCCGGCGGCACGCCCGCCCAAGTCGAGCGCGAACAGAAGGCTGAAGTAACCTCGCGGAGAGGGGCTGGGAGTCAGGTGGTACGCAGGAAGTGATTGCCAGTAGGCCTCCGCGGCAGCGATGGCGAGGGGCGGAAGGAAAGGATTGGTTGAAGGCGTCTGCTGTTGAACGTGAGACGAGGCAAGGTGCCTGATTCGGGGGGCCGCTACACAGAAGGAAGGACAGGAGCGCTATTGGGGGTAGCAGGCGGGAGCAGAGCGGGAGGTGAGGGACGCTGACGGGTGGCACATGAGCCGCACGCCGAGCCGGCGCAGAATCCCTTTATCTCCAGCAGGCACACGCCTGCCCAGCCCAGCCTCCTTCCCAGGCGGGGCGAGGCAGGGGCCTGGCTCTCTTGGCTGGCTGTGGCGGCTTGAGCTTCAACACCACGCGGCCTGGGGAGGCCCGCGCGCCGGGGCCAGGTGCGCACCCGCCGTGGGCAACCCCAGGTGCTCCAGAATCGCTCTCACCCCTCCTGCTCCCTTCACGTACGCCAACACCCGCCGCCTGCCTCCACTCCTCAAGCATGCGAACACATCCAGGGCGAACGTCCTGCGCAGCAGCCCGGCCCAGTCCAAACGGGGTGTGCGCTCCTTCCTCGGCTCCTCCACCGTCGCGGTAAAGGCGGGGCTCTCCTCCTCCAGCCCCGGCTCCGCCCCTGCTTGAGGGAGCTGTGCTTGGAGGTGCTGTTGCTGTGCAGGGCGTTGCTGCTGGTGCTGAAGGGGGCGTGAATATTACCGGGGCCCTAAATGCAGTGCAGATGGCGAACCAATCCGGAGGTGGAGATGATTCGTCTAGCTCGAGTGATGCGCAAGAGGCGGTCGTAGCGCCACTACGCCCAGAAGCTAAGTATGTTGGTTCGAAGAAGCATGGAATCAAGTGGACAGAAGGATCGCAGCTGGCGGTAGATTCAAGGGTGGCACAGGGGCAGTGGGGAAGTAAGGCATATTTGGATTATGTGGGAGCGAAGGCTGCGACACTAGCGCCGAGACAGTCAGGGGGGGGATTTGCCCCCGAATCATAGCTCGGCAGTGCATCTGCCCTCTGGCAAGACCGTTCGGGCGAACCGATTCTTTGTTCGGAATAATGGCGGCGGGACTTTTCACGGATATTTGGCGGAGTGATATATTTATGTCGCTTGATTTTTTGATTCAGGCGGGACTCCCGCGGACACTTCGTGTGTTTGATGGGGAAGATGAGTCGTTGGCTGATGCGGTTCAGACGGTGTTCCCAAGGAGCGCGGAGTGGGCGTTTGTTGTGTGGAGAGGTGTGTTCATACCTGTTGGGTACAAGTATGACCTCAGTCTGATGGTTGATGATGTCGTCGATATGCTTGAGGAGATTCTCCGCCAAGACGTGGGGGGGTGGGAGGTTTCCTGGCCGTCCAATACGTTTTCGTCGACATGGAAGATGTCTTGGGATGGTTCGAAAATTGCGATAAGTGCTGATTGGGATTGCGTTGTGGGGGGCGTTGGAAGCCTCCTTTCTGATGCTGGTCCTGTTTTGATGGCTAAGATGGATTTTGTGTCGGAGTGGAAGGCTCCGTTGGTTGTTGTTGAGCGTGCGCTTCGGGAGGCTGGTTACACAGAGGCGCATCTGCCTTCTTTGGCTGGGTTGTCTGCCATTATTGGGCGTGTGCCTGAGGCCGGATTCCTTTATCGAACATAGCCTGGTCTGGAGCATAGGAAGGACAGGAGCCCTCTTGGGCGTAGCGAGCGGGAGCAGAGCGGGAGGTGAGGGGCGCCCCCTGTGGCAGGGAAGTTGTCGCCTCGGCCGACCGGCCGAGCTGACCACCCCATGGGGGCGAGTGCAGGCAGGTAGCTGTGTCGTACACGGATGCATTCAAGGCGGAGATGGTGAAGCGGATGGTGGGGCCAGGCGCGGTGAGCGCGGCTGTGCTCTGCCCCCGTTCTTCGGACCACGCGTTACGAGAGTCCTGCGGCGCTGCTGATGCCGTGCTCGAGGGATGATGCGACGGGGCCGGCATGGGCACGGCGAGCTCCGACCTCCGCAGGTGTCTTGTAGCCCAAACTGCTGTGCGGGCGCTTCTCGTTGTAGTCGCGCCGCCACGCCTCGATGAGGACGACGGCCTCCCTCCTGGTGGAAAACCACTCCGCTGACAGGCACTCGTCCCGGAAGCGGCCGTTGAAGCTTTCGTTGGTACCGTTCTGCCAGGGCTTGCCTGGAGCGATGTAGGCCGTCTGAATGCCATTGGCCTCCAG
>NZ_SRLV01000118.1:0-20964 GCF_006518205.1 Myxococcus sp. CA005
GTGCGGGGGTGTTCGACGCGGTGAAGGGCCCCTGGACGATGACGGTGGCCTCGCGGCGGGGCTCGGCTGACGGCGGCGGCATGGGGATGGCCGCGGACGGCATGCCCAGGTCCAGCGCGGGCATGGCCGAGCGCGAGCTGCGCACCGGCGGCATGGGCGGCGGCGCGGGCGGGCCGGAGGGCACATGCGGCGCGCCGTCGACCTCGGCCTCGTCCAGCAGCAGCTCCGGCGGAGGCGGGGGAACCATCAGCGACTCGTCCCCACCGGCCCCCTCCAGGGGCGCGTCCGCGGCGGCGACCAGCTGATCGGCGAAGAACTCACCGACCTCCAGGGAGAAGCGCTCGTTCAGCTCCCCACCCGCCACCTGCTCGCCCTGGTCGGTGAGCTTGAGCTGGGCCTCGCGGTCCATGGCGATGTAGTGGAACTTGCGCAGGAAGAAGAAGTAGTTGTCGAACTCGAGCGACACGGATGGCTCGAGTGCGGCCTTCACGTCTGCCAGCTTGTTCGAGCGTCCAAGACGGCCGTTCTCCCTCAGGTTCCGGAGGATGAACAGCGCCTCGCCACTGACGGTGTCGCGATTGAGGGCGGGCTTCTGCATGGGGAAGCGACTCTATGCCGTCCCCACGCCATGGCTCAACGGATGACTGGCGGTAAAACGCGCCCCTACTTGATGCGCAAGAGCTGCTTCACCGTCTCCAGGACTTCCACGAAACGCACCGGCTTGCGCAGGTAGATGTCCACGCCCAGCTGCATGGCGCGGTCCTGCGCCTCCTTGCCGCCGGCGGAGATGGCGATGATGGGGATGGTGCGCAGCGCGTCTTCCTCGCGCATCCGCTCCACCAGGGCGAAGCCGTCCATCACCGGCATGTAGAGGTCCGTCATCACCAGATTGAAGCGGTCCTCGCGCAGCATCAGCAGCGCGTGGTGCCCGTCCGGCGCGAAGTGGACCTCCAGGGGGACCTTTCCGTGCAGCTCGCCGCTGGCCAGCTTCTTCAGCACGTAGCTGTACATCTCGATGATGTGCGGGTTGTCCTCGACGATGAGCACACGATAGCCCTCGTGCTCTGCGTGGGACGCATGGCTGTCTGCTCCTGCCGCACTCAAGATGTCACCCAGTTTCCGCCGGTCCTGCTCGCGCTCCACGCGAACGCCGACGCCCGCAGGCTGATCGGGGCCCGCTGGCCGCATCCAGGCCACGGTTCCGCTGACTTCTACCGGATCCAGCAGTCCCGGGAAAGAAAGTGCGAGCCGGACCTCGTCCCCCATGACGAAGGACTGGTCCGTCTGGACGAACAGGCCCTCGTGGGACAGGTTCTCCGTCACGTCGCGGGCCTGGCGCCCGTCCGTGTAGTCCACTCTCAGCACGGCCGGGACGCGGGGGTGCTGGCGCTTGTCCTCTGGACCCGGGTTCATAACAAGGGCTTGAAATCGCTCGGCAATTTGCTGATGGCAACCCAGTGTAGCTTCGAGGGTTTATGTTGACAACGTAGCCATTGGGGCAATACGTACCGGCCCGCCATGGCGGAGCCCCTGTTCACCTCTGAAGAGCAGAAGAAGTTCGACGCGGGAATCGCGGAGATCATCTCCCACTACCCCCCGGATCGGAAAAGCGCGGGCATGCTCCCAGCGCTGCGTCTGCTCCAGGAAATCAAGGGATGGCTGCCCCCGGAAGGGTTGCGGCTGGTGGCGAAGCATCTGGAGGTCACTCCCGAGCGGGCCATGGAAGTGGCCAGCTTCTACGTGATGTACCACCTCAAGAAGCCGGGCAAGTACGTCATCGACGTCTGCACGAACCTGTCCTGCTCGCTGTGGGGCGCGGAGAAGATGCTCGCCTACCTGGAGGAGAAGCTGGGCCTCAAGGCAGGTGAAGCCAATGAGAAGTTCACCTTGCGAGAGACCGAGTGCCTGGCCTCGTGCGGTACTGCGCCCTGCCTGCAGATCAACGAGGATCACCACGAAAGCCTGACCCAGGCGAAGCTGGATGCCATCCTCGCCAAGTTGAGCTGAACCCCCACCCTTCTTAGGCTTAGGACGTCATCGACATGGCCTCTACGGCAAAGACGATCGAACCGATCATCTCGGCGGCCTGGGGTAAGCCTCAGTCCTGGACCCTGGACAGCTACCGCAAGCGGGGGGGCTACGAGGCGCTGAAGAAGGCGCTCCAGATGGAGCCCGCCGCCATCATCGACGAGGTGAAGAAGTCGAACCTCCGCGGTCGCGGTGGCGCCGGCTTCCCCACGGGCCTCAAGTGGAGCTTCGTCCCCAAGGACAGCCCCAAGCCCAAGTACCTGGCGGTCAACGGCGACGAGTCCGAGCCGGGCACCTTCAAGGACCGCTACATCCTCGAAGACGACCCGCACATGATGCTGGAGGGCATCGCCATCGCGTCCTACGCGCTGGGCGTGCACACCTGCTACGTGTACCTGCGCGGCGAGTTCAAGTTCCCGGCGGAGCGCACGCAGGCGGCCATCGACGAGGCCTACAAGGCGGGCATCTTCGGCAAGAAGGTCCTGGGCAAGGACTACGAGCTGAACTGCTACCTGGTCCGCGGCGCGGGCGCCTACATCTGCGGCGAGGAGACGGCGCTGCTGGAGAGCCTGGAAGGCAAGAAGGGCTGGCCCCGTCTTAAGCCGCCCTTCCCCGCGGTGGTGGGCCTCTTCGGCTGCCCCACGGTGGTGAACAACGTGGAGACGCTGGCCAGCGTGCCCGCCATCTTCCAGCAGGGCGCGGAGGCCTACGCGAAGCTGGGCACCGACAAGTCGGGCGGCACGCGGCTCGTCTGCCTCTCCGGCACGGTGAACCGGCCGGGCGTGTACGAAGTGTCGATGTTCACGACCCTCTCCGAGCTCATCTTCGACGACAAGTACGGCCGGGGCATGCCCGCGGGCCGGAAGGTGAAGGCCGTGATTCCGGGCGGCTCCTCGGCGCCGGTGCTGGGCGCGGACGAGCTGGACGTGGCCATGGAGTTCGAGGCCCTCAAGGTGAAGCAGACCATGGCGGGCTCCGGCGGCGTCATCGTCATGGACGACACCACCTGCATGGTGCGCAGCCTGTGGCGCGTGGCCCGCTTCTACGCGGAAGAGTCGTGCGGTCAGTGCACGCCGTGCCGTGAAGGCACGCCCTGGCAGACGCGCCTCTTGCGCAAGATCGAAGAGGGCCGCGGCGAGCCGGGCGACATCGACATGCTGTCCAACGTCGCGTCGTCGATCGCCCCCTACCCGCCCATCGGCCTGGGTAACACCATCTGCGCGCTCGGCGACGCGGCGGCGCTGCCCACGCACTCGTTCCTCATGCGGTTCCGGGACGAGTTCGAGGCTCACATCCGTGAGCACCGCTGCCCGTTCGGCGACAAGCCCTGGGGTTCGTTCGGAGACTGGTCTTGAACATCGAGCTCATCCTCTTCGGGGCGTTCGCGCTCCTGACGTTGCTGTCGGCTGGAACGGTCATCTTCGCGCGCAGCCCCATCAATTCGGCCATGGCGCTGGTGTCCACGTTCTTCTTCATGGCCGGCATCTACGTGCTGCTGTGGGCGCACACGGTGGCCGTCATGCAGGTGCTCGTGTACGCGGGCGCCATCATGGTGCTCTTCCTGTTCGTCATCATGCTGCTCAACCTGGGAGAGTCGCCCACGCGCGGCAAGCCCACGGTGGCCCGCGTCGCGGGCGGCGCGGCGACGGTGGGCCTGTTCGCGGTCCTGGCCATCATCCTCCTGAAGCTGCCCGCCGAGCCGGCCACGCTGAGCACGGGAGCCCAGGCCTCCTTCGGCACCATCGCCACCATGGGTCAGGTCATCTTCACCCAGTGGCTGTTCCCCTTTGAAGCTGTGAGCTTGCTGCTGCTGGTGGCCATGGTGGGCGCAGTCGTCGTGGCCAAGTCGCGGATCTGATCGCCCATCCCGGACAACTTTTCTGTGCTAGATGGCGGCGCAGGCAGCCGCTCGCGAGGCCCCGAATCGGCCCATGGTTCCCATCACCTATTATCTCCTGCTTGCCGCCGCCCTGTTCTGCATGGGCATGTTCGGCGTGCTCGTTCGCCGCAACGCGCTGGTCGTCTTCATGAGCGTGGAGCTGATGCTCAACGCGGCCAACCTCACGTTCGTGGCCTTCGCGCGCATGCGCGGTGACAACCTCGGCCACGTGTCCGCCTTCTTCGTCATCGCGGTGGCGGCGGCGGAAGCCGCCATCGGTCTGGCCATCGTCATCGCCGTCTTCCGAAGCCGGGGCAGCATCCTGCTGGAAGACCTCCGGACGATGAAGCACTGATGCCCCCCCAGGAGCCAATGTCATGACTCTCGTCGAATTCTTCCGGGCGGCACCCGTGGCGCCAGACATCCTGGCGCCCTCGCTCTGGCTCATCATCGCGCTGCCCCTGCTGGGCGCGTTCATCTGCGGTGTGTTCGGCAAGATGATGGGCCGGGCCAACGTCCAGCTCGTCGCCTGCGCGGCGGTGGCCGGCTCCTTCGTCCTGAGCCTGTTGGCCTTCTGGGCCACCAGCCACCACAACCCCGAGACGGGTCGGCTGGCGGCCATCTTCCCCAACCCGTTCGGCATCGAGCGGGACTTCGTGCGCTACGCGCTCGCGTACGACTACGGCACCTGGTTCTCGGTGGGCGACTTCCGGGTGAACTTCGGACTGATGGTGGACCATCTGTCCGGCATCCTGCTGCTCATCATCACCGGCGTCGGCTTCCTCATCCACCTGTACTCCACCAGCTACATGGAGCACGACGCCGCGTACTGGCGGTTCTTCGCGTACCTGAACCTGTTCGTCGCGGCGATGCTGACGCTGGTGCTGGCCGACAACCTGATCCTGCTCTTCGTGGGCTGGGAGGGCGTCGGCATGGCCAGCTACCTGCTCATCGGCTTCTGGTACGACGACCCGGCCAAGGCCTGGGCTGGGCGCAAGGCCTTCGTCACCAACCGCATCGGTGACTTCGCGTTCCTCGTCGGCACCTTCCTGCTGGTGCTGCTGGTCTCCGCCTTCACCCAGCAGTCGAACGCGGCGGACTACAACAACGCCGGCACCACCGCGCAGCACTACACGGCCGCGCTGGAGAAGAAGGGCCCGGTGACGTTCAAGGGCCTGGAGAAGATGGCCGAGGGCCTGGTGGACGGCTCCGCGGACAAGGTCGACCTGAGCACCCCCATCGAGGCGGGCCCGCTGGAGGGCTACACCTTCGGCGGCGTGATGACGGTGGCCATGCTGCTGTTCCTCCTGGGCGCCGCGGGCAAGAGCGCGCAGTTGCCCCTCTACGTCTGGCTGCCGGACGCCATGGCCGGCCCGACGCCGGTCTCCGCCCTCATCCACGCCGCGACGATGGTGACCGCCGGCGTCTACCTGTTCAGCCGCATGTCCGCGCTGCTGGTGCTGAGCCCCACCGCCATGGCGACCATCGCCATCATCGGCGCGCTCACCTCGCTGCTGGCAGCGCTCATCGCCTTCGCGCAGGACGACATCAAGAAGGTGCTCGCCTACTCCACGGTGTCCCAGCTGGGCATCATGTTCATGGGCGTGGGCATGGGCATCTTCTGGGCGGCGGTGTTCCACCTGATGACGCACGCCTTCTTCAAGGCCTGCCTCTTCCTCGGCGCCGGCAGCGTGATGCACGGCAACGGCGACGAGACGGACATCAAGAAGCTGGGAGGCCTGCGCAAGGAGATGCCCTGGACCTGGGCCACCTTCCTGGTCGCCACCCTGGCCATCACCGGCATCATCCCGCTGTCCGGCTTCTTCTCGAAGGACGCCATCCTGCACGGCGTGCACCACAACCACCTGCAGGGCCTGGAGTGGGTGTCCAGCCTCGTCTACTACCTGGGCCTGCTCATCGCGGCGTCCACCGCGTTCTACATGACGCGCGTGTACCTGCTCACCTTCGAGGGTCCCCGCTCGAAGGAGGCCCGGGTGGCCCACGCCCATGAGAGCGCCTGGCAGATGACCCTGCCGCTGGTGGTGCTGGCGGTCCTGAGCGTGGTCGCCGCACGTTACGCGTTCGGCATCGACTTCCTCAACATGACGGCGCAGCCGGTGCTCGACAACTTCCTGAGCCCGGTGTTCAGCGCGACCAAGCGCATCACCGACGCCAGCACGCTGGTGGCGCTGGACACCAGCCGCCCGCAGTTGGTGCCGGACTACCTCAAGGCCTGGGCCGTGGCCCTGGCGGGTGGCGGCGCGGCGGCCTTCCTCTACCTGCGCTACTTCCCTTCGCGCGTGGGTCTGCCGGATCCCGCCTTCATCCGCGCGGTGCGCCCCCTCGCGCTCAACAAGTTCTACGTGGACGAGCTCTATGAGCTGATTGTCATCCGTCCCGTGAAGTTCATGAGCTTCCTCCTCTTCCGCGTGGTGGACGCGCTCGTCATCGACACCGTGGCGGTCCGCGGCACGGCGTGGGTGACGGCGCGCGTGGGCAGTGCGCTCCGCTACGTGCAGTCGGGCGATGCCCAGGCCTACGCCGCTGTGATGGCCATCGCCCTGTTGGGCGGGATGGCCTACGCCCTCATCCAGGTGATGCAATGAGCTTCTTCGACAACCACCTGCTCAACCTCGTCGTCTTCCTGCCGCTGGTGTTCGCGGCGCTGGTGGCGCTGCTGCCTGCCGGCGAGAGCGGCCAGATTCGCACCGTCACGTTCATCGCCATGGTGCTGGACCTGGCGTTCGGGGTCTGGGCCTACATGGCGTACGTGCCGGGCGGGCCGGAGTTCCAGCTCGAGTACCGGGCGCGTTGGTTCGACCTGTTCGGCACCAGCTACCACATTGGCGTGGACGGCCTGGCCGTGAGCCTGCTGCTGCTCACCGTCTTCCTGGGGCCCCTGGTGGTGCTGGCGTCCACCACGTACATCAAGTTCCGCATCAAGGAATTCCACCTGGCGCTGCTGGTGCTCCAGACAACGATGCTGGGCGCGCTGGTGTCGCTGGACGTGCTGCTCTTCTACATCTTCTTCGAGGCCATGCTCATCCCCATGTACCTCCTGGTGGGTGTGTGGGGCGCCGAGGACCGCCAGATGGCGGCGGTGAAGTTCTTCCTCTACACGCTGGCCGGCTCGCTGCTGATGCTGGTGGCCATCATCGCCGTGTACTTCATCAGCTCGCCGGTGGGTGCCCGCTCGTTCGACTACGCGAGCATCTACAACGGCCTGCTGGACGCCAACCGTCAGCTCAGCGCATGCACCGCGGGGCCCGCGGGCGCGTGTGACTCACTCACCGGGCTGGCCGCCACGCTGCACACCTGGGGCCCGTGGCTGTTCGCGGCGTTCGCCATCGCGTTCGCCGTCAAGGTCCCCATGTGGCCGCTGCACACCTGGTTGCCGGACGCGCACGTGCAGGCGCCAGTGGCCGGCTCCATGATTCTGGCCGGCGTCACCCTGAAGATGGGGACCTTCGGCTTCTGGCGCTACGCGATTCCCTTCTTCCCGGTGGCCACGCAGCAGGCGCGGCCCTTCCTTGCCACGCTGGCCGTCATCGGCATCGTGTACGGCGCGCTGATGTGCCTGGCGCAGCGGGACATCAAGAAGCTCATCGCGTACTCGTCGGTCAGCCACCTGGGCTACTGCATGCTGGGCATCCTGGCGATTACGGCCGAGGGCGCCACGGGCAGCGCGTACCAGATGCTCAACCACGGTGTGTCCACGGGCGCGCTGTTCCTCCTGTTCGGCTACCTGTACGAGCGGCGCCACTCGCGCCTGATGGCGGACTACGGCGGCATCGCGAAGGTGATGCCGGTGTTCACCGCGGCCTTCGTCATCATCACCTTCTCCTCCATCGCGGTGCCGGGCACCAACGGCTTCATCGGTGAGTTCCTGGTCCTGCTGGGCACCTTCAAGAGCGACCTGGGCGAGGCCGCGGGCAACCCGCACCTGACGGCGGTGTTCGGCGCCTTCGCCACGCTGGGCGTCATCCTGGGCGCCGCGTACATGCTGTGGATGGTGCAGAAGGTGTTCTTCGGTGGAATCACCCACCGGGAGAACCAGCACCTGACGGACATGAACCTGCGCGAGGGCCTCACGGTGCTCCCCTTCATCGTCCTGGTCGCTGTGATGGGTCTGCAGCCGCAGCCCTTCCTGGACCGGCTGGCGCCTTCCACGGACCGCTTCCTGGCCCGCGCCCGCGTGGGCACGCCGGGGGCCGAGTTGCAGGAGGACCGACTTCGGGTAGAGGTGATGTCCCTGCCATCCCGTCAGGTCGTCGCCGCGCCGTCCGCGCCCGTTCCGTTGGCCGCCGCCCCGGCCGTTCCCTCGCCGCGGCAGTAGCCGCCTGAGCTTCCGACATGAACCTGCCCAATCTCAGCCTGGCAGACTTCCTCCCGCTGCTGCCCGCCATCATCATGGTGGTGGGCGCCTCCATCCTGCTGTTGTCGGAGGTGTTCCTCTCCACGACGGCGTCGCGCGCGTACCAGGCGGTGCTCACCGTGGTGACGGCGGTGGCGGCCGGCGCCATGGCGCTGACGACGATGTTCGAGCCACCCCAGGAGGTGATGCTCGGCTTCGGCGTGATGGACCCCTTCTCCAGCTTCCTCACCTTCGTGGTGTGCGTGGGCCTGGGGCTGGCGACCCTGAGCTCGGTGAGCTTCCTGCGCAAGCGCGGCGCGGAGCGCGGTGAGTTCTACGCGCTGATGCTGTTCGCCTCGGCGGGCATGAGCCTGCTTGCGATGTCGAACGAGCTCATCACGCTCTTCGTCAACATCGAGGTCCTCTCCCTCTCCACCTACGCGCTGACGTCGTACCTGCGGCGTGGCACGCGGCCGAGCGAGGCGGGCTTCAAGTACTTCATCCTGGGCGCCTTCTCGTCCGCGGTGCTGCTCTACGGCGCGGCGCTGCTGTACGGCGCCACCGGCACCACCCACCTGACGGCCATGGCCGGTCCGCTGTCCACCGCCATGTCGTCGCAGCCGGGCCTGGTGTACGCGGGCATCATCCTGGTGATCACGGGCTTCGCCTTCAAGGTCGCCGCGGTGCCGTTCCACATGTGGACGCCGGACGTCTACGAGGGCGCGCCGACGCCGGTCACCGCGCTGATGAGCGTGGGCGTGAAGGCGGCCGCCTTCGCGGCGATGGTCCGCGTGTTCTTCATGGTGGGCAAGGGCGTGGACCCGCAGATGCTGCTGGGCCTGTTCTCCGTGCTGGCCTTCCTCACCATGGTGGCGGGCAACCTGCTGGCGATTCCGCAGCGCAACGTGAAGCGCATGCTGGCGTACTCGTCCATTGCCCACGCCGGCTACCTGCTGGTGGGCGTGGCCGCCCTCTTCGTCACCGGCCCGGGCGAGCAGTTCCGCCTGCTGGGTGCGTCCGCGCTGACGGGTGGCACCCCGCTGGGCCTGGCCCGCGCGGAGGCGCTGCGCGGCATCCTCTACTACCTGCTGGCGTACACGTTCAGCGCGGTGGGCGCCTTCGCCATCGTCTCCGTCCTGGAGCGTCGCGAGGACGAGGAGAAGGGCACCGCCTGGGACCTGGAGCGCTTCAGCGGGCTGGCGCAGCGCAAGCCGGGTTGGGCCTTCGCGATGGCGGCCTTCATGCTGTCGCTGGGTGGCATCCCGCCCACCATCGGATTCATGAGCAAGCTGCTCATCTTCCAGGCCGCCGTGGATGCGGGCCTCATCGGCCTCACCATCGTCGGCGTGCTCTCCAGCGCGGTGGGCATCTATTACTACCTGCGCGTGGTGGTCTACATGTTCATGCGGCCGGTGCCGGAGGGCGCGCAGGCGCTCGAGAAGAGCTGGTCCACCGAACTGGCGCTGGTGCTGTCCACCGCGGCGGTCGTGATTCTGGGCATCATCCCCGGTCCCATCATGGGCTGGCTGGAGCAGGCCAGCAGCATCTTCGGCCAGTAGCCTCCCGCCTCCGCTGTCACACCCCGCCCGCCCCGGCTTCGTGCTCGGGCGGGCGTCGTGTTTTCAGCGCCCGTGAATCAGGGCGCCGCGTCCACCAGCAGGCCGCGAAGCTCCAGCGTCTCGAGGCGCGTCTGCGCTCCCGCATCCCGGAACAGGTGCACCAGGGGCGCGTCTTCCGCCACCGTGACATTCAGCGAGGACGCGCCCTCCTCCAACTGGCCGAAGGCCTCTTCGAGCAGTGTCCGCGCATGCCCGGGAGACACCGCGAAGAAGGGAAACAAGCTAGGACCGGGGCGCAGGTCCATCATCCCCAACCACCGGCGCGCAGGGGCTTGGGGGTCGATGAGCCCCAGCAGCCGGTGCGAGTCACTGGCCGCGGAGGCCGCCAGCTTGCCGGGAATCATCCCGAAGGCCTCCGTCAGCGCGCCGCAGTCCTCCAGCGACACCGGCACCACGGCCCCGTCCGGTGACGCGGGGGGGAGCGCCGCCAGGTGGGCCCGCGTCACCCGCAACGTGGTGGCCTCGCGCGCCGGCCGCATTCCCAGCGACGTGTAGAGCTCGAGCGCAGGCCTGTTGTCCCGCTTCACGTTGAGGACCCAGCGGGTGCACCCTTGTGCGCGAAAGTGCCCGGCCAGGTGCGTCATCATCCTCCGCCCCAGTCCCTGCCCCCGGGCGAACGGCGCCACCACCAGTTGCCTCACGAACCCGAAGTCCCCCAGGACGTTCGTCACGGCGTAGGCGCCCACACCCTGGGGACCTTCGGCGAACAGGGAGCGCTGAGCGATTTCCGCCGCCCACACGGGCTCGGGCGGCGAGGGCTCATCCACCCCGAGTTCAAGAAACAGCCGGGCAAAGACAGCGTGGTCTTCCAGCCGACCGGGACGCAGCACCCACTGAGATTCAGAGGAACCCACCTGCGCTTCCTTTCGTCGCGAGCCGAGGCAGCTACAGACGCGGAAAAGAAGGCGGCCCGACACCCCAAAGAGGTGCCGGGCCGCGGGTCTTCTCAAGGTGACTCACCGGAAGTGCTGAAGGGGTGGGGGGGAACCGCCTTCAGCCTCGCTTCGATGTGTCCCGCGCATTCCTATAGCAGTCGCCGTGCCAGCAGCCTCGCGGGGAGAAACTCTAGTTTTCTCAAGCACTTGAAGGACTAACTGACGCTGCTTCTGCCCCGCCGCTCCATTTCATGACTGCAATGGGGTTTCAGAAGTGAAAAAGACGAGCAAATTCAACTATTTGTCTTTTTCACCTATGAACCCGTCCATTTCGGATCTGAATCCATGGCCGCGGGAAAGTTACATGGGTGAGCCTTCCCCCTACTTCAGGGCTATTCCCGGGCCAGCTCACTGGGGGGGCGGAGGTTGAGCCGCTTCATCTTCCGCCAGAGCGTGGTGGAGGAGACGCCGAGCTCATCCGCGACGCGCGCCAGGTCCACCCCGTGCCGCTCCAGGGCCTGGGTGATGGCGTGGCGCTCCGCCTCTTCCACCACCTGGGCCAGCGTGGGCCCCGCGCTGGCGTTGCGCCCGAGCGCCCCGCCCTGCCCGTCCAGGAAGGCGACGCTGGGGGTGCCATGGGCCGGCGTCATGCGGCCCTGCCGCACGGGGAAGTCCTCGGGCAGCAGCTCATCGCCCTCCGCGAGCGCGGCGGCCTGCTCCACCAGGTTCTCCAGCTCGCGCACGTTGCCGGGGAAGCCGTAGCTCATCAGGTGAGACACCGCGGCGGCGGAAAGGCGCTTGGGGTTGGGGCTGCGGGCATTGGCCCGCTCCAGGAAGTGCTCCGCCAGCGCTGGCACGTCCTCCAGGCGCTCGCGCAGGGGCGGGACGCGGAGGGCCACCACGTTGAGGCGGTAGTAGAGGTCCTGCCGGAAGCGCTTGTCGCGCACCTCCAGCTCGATGTCCCGGTTGGTGGCGGCGACGATGCGCACATCCACACGCAGCGCGGTGGACTCACCGACGCGGCGGACCTCGCCCTCCTGGAGGGCGCGCAGCAGCTTGGACTGGAAGGTGGGGCTGGTCTCCGTCACCTCGTCGATGAAGAGCGTGCCGCCGTCCGCCTCCTCGAAGAGGCCCCGGCGGGACTTCACCGCACCGGTGAAGGCGCCCTTGGCGTGGCCGAACAGCTCGCTCTCCAGCAGGGACTCGCTGATGGCCGCGCAGTTGACAGGCACGAAGGAGCGGGCCTTGCGGCGGCTGTGCGCATGGAGCGCGCGCGCCACCAGCTCCTTGCCCGTGCCGCTCTCGCCCTGGATGAGGACGGTGGCGTCACTCTGCGCCACGCGCATCAGCCGCGTGGTGAGCTCGCGCATGGCGGCGCTGCGCCCCACCAGGGCGGACAGGCCGTGGCGCTGGTTGAAGTCGGTGGTGAGGTTGTCCACGTCGCGCTGCAGGCGCGCGCGCTCCAGGGCGCGCTCCACGCGGTAGCGCAGCTCGCTCTCCTTGAAGGGCTTGGTGACATAGTCGTAGGCCCCCAGGCGCATGGCCTCCACGGCGCTCTCGATGGAGCCGAAGGCCGTCATCATGATGACCTGGAGCCGGGGAGCCACCTCCAGCGCGCGCCGCAGGAGCGTGAGCCCGTCCATGGGCTCCATTTTCAGGTCCGTCAGCAGCAGGTCGATGCTGCCGCTGGCGAGCTGGGCCAGGGCTTCCTCGCCGGTGGCGGCCTCGAAGACGGTGTAGTTCTCCGCCCGCAACAACAGGGCGGTGGTGGCGCGCATGTTGCGCTGGTCGTCCACGACGAGGAGCCGTCCTCGGGTCGGCGGAGTGTTCGCGTCGGTCATGGGAAGGACGGAGGCTGCGAGAACGGCAGCCGGAAGGTGAAGGTGGTACCGCGCCCCGGAATACTGTCCACGGCGATTTCGCCCCGGTGCTCCTCGAGGATGCGCCTGACGACGGCCAGCCCCAGGCCGGTGCCCTGGGCCTTGGTGGTGAAGAACGGCTCGAAGACGCGGTGGAGCAGCTCGGCGGGGATGCCCGGGCCCTGGTCCACCACATCGATGCGCAGTTGCTCGCGCCCCGCGTGGGCTTCACGGCGCGCGCGAACCTGCACGAGTCCACCCTGCGGCATGGACTGGATGGCGTTGACCGCCACGTTGACCAGCGCCTGTCGGATGAGGCGACGGTCCATGGGTACCGGCGGCAGGCCGGGCTCCACGTCGGATTGGATGCGGATGGAGCGGTCCGCGCCGCCGCCCTGCATCCGCGCGGCCTCCAGCGAATCCTGGAGCACGCGGCCCAGGTCCTCCTGCTGGAGCACCGGGTCCCTGGGACGCGTGTAGTCCAGCAAGTCACCGACGATGCGGTTGAGCCGGTCGCTCTCCTCCCCCAGGATGTCGAGCAACATGGCCGCGTCCCCGCCCGGCACCAACAGCCGGCGCAGCGAGGCCACCGCGTTGAAGATGACGCCCAGCGGATTGCGCACCTCGTGGGCGACAATCGCGGACAGCTCGCCCAGCGCGGCCAGCCGCTCGCGCTTCACCATCTCCGCGCGCGTGGCGGCCAGCTCCGCGTAGCTGGCCCACAGTGACTCGTACAAGCGCGCGTTGGCGATGGACAACGCCAGCTGGCCACACGTGGCCTCCGCCAGCTCGATGAGCTCCGGACCGAAGGCGCGCGGGCCCCGCGTGTCGTCCACCACCACCACGCCGATGAGCTCCTCGCGCGAGGTGAGCGGCAGCGCCAGCAGCGCCTTCTCGTCGAAGCGGTGCGCGAGCTCCGGGTTGAAGCCTCCGTCCGCGGAGGACACGTCCTCCACCGCGATGGGCCTGCGCTCACGCGCCACGCGCGCCGTCAGGCCGTCTCCATGGAGGGGCAACACCACCGTGCGGAAGTAGTCGCGGTGCGCGATGGAGGCCGCGGCGCCGCGCAGCAGCCGGGCGCCCTCGTCGTACAGCAGGATGTAGCAGTTGGACACGTCCAGCAGGCGGACGAGGAAGTCGGCGGCCACGTCCAGGATGCTCGACGTCTCCAGCACACCGGACGTGGTGCGCGCCAGGTCCAGCAGGAGGCGCGTCTCGGCCAGTTGGCGCGAGGACTCGGCCCGCAGCCGGCGCTGCTCCAGCAGCGTCACCAGCAACTCCGACAGCGTGCCCAGCAGGCGCAGGTCCCGTTCGTCGAACGGCTTCCCCGGCGCGCGCAGCACCTGGAGCATCCCGCACACCTCGCCGCCGCGAATCAGACACACCGCCGCGCCCGCCCCCAACCGCCCTCCGGACTGCTCCACCAGCGGGGCCTCATCCGCGGACGAGGACAGCGCGCCCTCCGCGCCACACGACAGCACGCCCGTGAGCCGGCGCGCGTCCGCCGCGTCCTGAAAGCCCACGTGTGAGGACAGCGTCAGCGTGGCTTCGGGAGGCGTCGAGAGGTGCAGCGCCGCGGCGGCCGCCTGGAGCAGTGAAGCGACGCGCTCCAGGAAGTCCTCCTGCGTGGGCGGAGACGGCTGCGCGACGAAGCGCGCCATCTGCGCGACCGCCTCCATCTCCCAGCGGCTGCGCGCGCTCTCCGCCTGCACACGCGCGTCCGCCAGCGCGGCGCCCACCACCTTGGCGAAGAGCATCAACACCGAGCCATGGTGCGGCGCCACCCAGTGGCCCTCCACCCACAACACCTCGGCCTGGGGGCCGCCCACGGGCAGGTAGACGTGGGTGGGCGCGGCCTGGTCCGAGCCGCCAAAGACGGGACGCCCGTCCGCGAGCGACTCCATCCCCAGGCGCGCATCCTCCGGCAGGGGCTCCCCATCCCGAGCCAGCAGTCCCTCGCCGTCCCAGCGCAACAGCCGGGCCCGGAAGCCCGCGGCCTCCAGGCCCTTCAGGGCGACGCGGCGGACGGCGTTCTCTGAGTGCGCGGACACCAGCCCCGCGGAGGTCTCCACCAGCCGCTCGGCCACCGACATCTCCGGCGGCCGGTTCTCCATGGGCACGCAATTGAGCAGCAGGCCCCCGCCCCCGTGCTCCAACACGAAGCGGGACGCGGTGACTGCCACCTCACGGGCCACGCCATCCGCGCAGGGGACCTGGAAGAGCTGGGAGCCCTCATGGAGCGGCGCACCGGCCTCCACCCGCCAGTAGCGCTCGACCACGCGGCTGCGGTCCTCCGGCTGGATGAAGTCCATGACGGAGCGGCCCTCCACCTGGGCGCGTTGCAGGCCGAGCAACGCGACATAGGCGTCATTGGCCACGAGCACGCGTCCCTCCACCACCGCCAGCATGGGGTTGCGGAAGGTGTCGACGAGGGCGCGAAGCTCCGCCTCGCTGTAGCGCTTGGTACTCATCCGCGACGCAGCACCCGCTTCTCTCCTACCCGGAGCGTGACCTTCTCCCGGTCGAAGTATTCGGACAGGGGGATGACGAACTTGCGGCTTTGCCCCACCATCTCCTTGAAATCCTGGGTGGTAATCTCCTTCTTCTCGCGCAGGTGGGCAACCAGGCGCTCGCGCAGTGAAGCCAGCGCCCCGGCCGCGAACCACAAGCCCTCCGAGACGCGCACCGCCGCCCCCTCCACCACCATGACGCCCAACAGCTCACGCAGCCGGGAGGCGGGGAGCTGGAGCTTCTGCTCCAGTTCGGGAAGCGAGGGAGGCGCCAGGGCCGCGGCGGACAGCTCTGCCGCCAGCCGCGCCCGAGCAGCGGTGTCACCCAGGCTCAGCGTGCGGCCGCGCCCCTTGAGGCGTACCACGTCCCGCTCCAGTTCCACCCGTCCTCCTTCCACCAGCGCCTGCAACACCCGCTGGAACGCCCGAACATCCAGCGCGGAGGACAGCCGCTGCCGCAGCTCCTCGCGTGACAGGCCTTCGCGCAAGGGTTCGCGCTCATGGAAGGTGGCCAGCAGCGCCAGGGCGCGGCCCTGCAACGCCTCGAAGACCTCGCCGGAGAGGTACAGCCGCCGCTCCCGGTCGATGAGGAGCGCACCGCCCCGCGCCCCCAGCAACTCCAGCGCGCGCGTGAGGACCCGGGGCCCCAGCGCCGAGCGGCCGAACAGCTCCGGCTGCGTCAGCCCGCGATAGCCCGCCTGCCGCAGCAGCCAGGCCACCTGCCCCGCCGGGTCCGCCTCCAGCAGGGGCGCTACCGCCGACGCGCCGCCCTTGCGCCGCTTCGGCGGGGAGATGGACAGGATGCGGCCTCCCGCCACCGTGGCGCCTCTCCCCGGAAGGGCTCGCGCGCCGCGCAGGATGAAGCGCTGGCCCACCAACGCACCCACGGACGCGCCCAGCCGCAACTGCGCCAGCGTCGTCTCGCCGGGCTCCAGCCGCTCCACATCCAACAGCGCCACCGTGGCCTCCACCTGCGCGGTGCCCAGGTGCAGCAGCAGCTTCGAGCGACGAGGCAACGGCGACGGAGCCGCGGGCAGCAACGTCAACTCGACATCGAGCATGCGCGCCTCCGGCAGCTCGCCCGCGCGCACCAGCACCATCCCCCGGCGCAACGCCTCCGGCTCCACGCCAGTGAGGTTCACCGCCGCGCGCTGCCCCGCCTCCACGACGGATACGGCGTCGCCATGACGCTGCACCCCGCGCACGCGCAGCGGACCGGGCAGCCCAGGCAGGAGCGACACCGCGTCACCCACCGCCAGCGCTCCCGACAGCAGCGTGCCCGTCACCACCGTGCCAAAGCCCTTGATGGTGAACACGCGGTCGACCGGCAAGAAGGCGGGGCCCTCCGAAGGCCGCTCGGGCAGCGCCGCCGCGGCCCGGGTGAGCGCGGCGCGCAGCGCGTCCAATCCCGCACCCGTTCTGGCGGAGCAGGCCACCACGGGCGCCGACTCCAGGAAGGTCCCCACGGTGAGCGCGGACAGGTCGGCCTCCACCAGCGCGAGCCACTCCGGGCCCAGCTCCGCCAGCGTGTCCGACTTGGTGAGGGCGATGACGCCGGCCCTCACGCCCAGCAGCCGGCAGATGTCCAGGTGCTCGCGCGTCTGGGGCATCACGCCCTCGTCCGCGGCCACCACCAGCACCACCAGGTCCACGCCGCCGGAGCCAGCGGCCATGGCCTTCACGAAGCGCTCGTGGCCCGGGACGTCCACCACGCCGGCCACGGCGCCGTCATCCAGCGTCAGGTGGGCGAAGCCCAGCTCCAGGGTGATGCCGCGGCGCTTCTCTTCCTTCAGCCGGTCGGTGTCGATGCCGGTGAGCACCTTCACCAGGGACGTCTTGCCATGGTCGATGTGGCCCGCCGTCCCGACAATCATGGCGTCACCGCGCCAAGGCTCATGCGCCAGCCTTGTCCGGGTCCTCGTCGAAGCGCGCGTCGCCGGTGGACGGCTCGTAGTCCCAGGGGAAGACCATGAGCGAGGCGGTGGAGAGCGCCGAGTAGTCCGGCGAGAAGCCACCGGGCTTCGTCATCAGGCACGCGGTGGCCACCTTCTTCGCGCCCGCCTCGCGCGCCAGGGCGGTGGCCAGCTCCAACGTGTCACCGCTGGAGGCCACGTCATCCACAATCAACACGCGACGGCCTTTCAGCTCCGCGGGCATCTCCCCGGCGAGCTGCGGCGATTTCGACGTGCGAGGCGCGGCGCTGCCCCGGTCCCTGCTTCGGCGGCTGATGCGCACGGGGAAGAACGGACAGCCGAGCGCCCCCGCCAGCGCGCCGCCCACGAAGACGCCGCCGTGGGCCACACCGACCACCACCTGGGGTTCGAACGTCTCCTGAATGGAACCCGCGAGCTGCTGGACCGCGCGGTCGAACTCCTTCCAGGACAGCTCCTTCACGCCGCTGGACGCGGACCGGCCTCGGGACTGGTCCTTCCCCGTCGGCTGGCGCGGGGCCTCCACCTGCGGCGCCAACACGACGTCCGCGGGAATGGAGACGAGCTTCTCCGCCTGGACCGCAGGGGACTTCTTCGAAGAGGCCTTCTCGGTGGACTTGCTCTGCCGTTTGGTCGCCACGGCGCTGAACTCCGGCTGGGGTGTGTGCGGCCCCGTCATACTCCGAGGGCCGCACGGTGGCCACATCCGGCCACACCCCAGACGTCGCCTTTGTATCGCGGCAACACACGCACTGCGTGCGTGAGCGCTCAGCCGGCCAGCCGCTCCTCGACCATCCGGTCCGCCACCTGCTCGGGGCGCAGGCCGGATTCCTTCGCGCGGGTCAGCACCGTGTCGATGGTGTCGAAGATGAGGGAGGTGCGGGCGTACGCCTTGTCCCGGTCATACCCCGCCCACTCCTGGGCCACGTTGATGAGGCCGCCGGCATTGGCCGCGTAGTCGGGCACGTAGAGGATGCCGCGCCGGGCCAACTGCTCGCCGTGACGCGACGTGAGCAACTGGTTGTTGGCCGCGCCGCACACCGCCTTGACGTTCAGCAGCGACAGGGTGGTGTCGTTGATGGCGCCGCCCAGCGCACAGGGGGCGTAGATGTCCGCCTCCATGCGATGCAGTGCGTCGGCGTCCACCGCCGTGACGCCGTACTGCGTCACCGCGTGCTGCACGCTGGCGGGGTTGATGTCGCTCACCCACACCTTGGCGCCGCGCTGGTGCAGTTCCTTCACCAGGTACATGCCCACGTGCCCCACGCCCAGCACGGTGACGCGCAGGCCCTTCAGGTCCGGGCTGCCGAAGACGTGCTTCGCCGTGGCTTCCATGGCGCGCGCCACGCCATACGCCGTCACCGGCGACGGGTCTCCGCTGCGCTCCTTCAGTCCAACGACATACTTCGTGTGCCGGCGCACGTGCTCCATGTCGTCGGGGCTGGTGCCGCTGTCCTCGGTGGTGATGTAGCGCCCGCCCAGGGACTCGACCGCGCGGCCGAAGGACTCGAAAATCTTCTCACGGTCGAAGCTGCCGCGCGGCAGCATGATGACCGCCTTGCCGCCGCCGTGGGGCACCCCCGCGAGCGCGGCCTTGTATGTCATTCCGCGCGCCAGCCGGAGCGCGTCCGCGACGGCTTCCTCCTCGCTGGCATAGGTGGCGAGCGCACGAGTGCCGCCCAACCCCGGACCGAGCCGCGTGTTGTGCATGCCCACAATGGCACGCAGGCCTGACTTCGAATCACTCAACAAATGGACGGCTTCGTAGCCGCCCTCAAGCAACTGCGTGAAGTAGCTCATGGCGCGCGGCAAGTACCGTCGCGCCTCGTGCAAGTCAAATGGCGCCGCGCTCCAACATGCCGCGGATTTCGTCTCCAGGAATGACATAGCGCGTCGTGCAGAACTGGCACGTCGCCTCCGCCTGCCCTTCCTTCTCCAGAAGGTCCGTCAATTCCTCACGTCCCATGGCCAGGAGCGCGCGCAGCACACGGTCCTTGCTGCACGAACAACCGAAGCGCAGCGGGTAACGCGACATGACCTCGAAGTCAGACTCCGGCAGCAGCGCGCGCAGCACGGCCGCTGCCCCCGCCTCGCCGTGCGCCTGGAGCGAGGGCACGAAGTCACGGCGCAGCCGCTCCCCCAGCGCCGCGAAGGCCTCCATGTCCGCGCTGGGAAGCGGCTGGACGAGCAGGCCGGCGACGCGGCCCAGCGGCTCCGCGGCCCCGCCTTCCGGCAGCTGCGCCAGCAGCACATGTGACGGGAGCTGATCCGACTGACGGAAGTAGCGCTCCAGGTCGGCCGCCAGGTCGAAGGCCTCCAGCTCCACCGCGGAGCGGTAGTACTCGCCGCCGCCCAAATCCCGCAGCACGGACAGGAAGCCCTTGTTCCCCAGCACGGGGCGCCAATGGTACTGCCCGTCGCTCCCGGAGTACTCCACGTAGGTGTTCTTCACGTACCCGCGGACGAGCCCGGACGTGTCCCCATCCACGAAGAGGCCGCGCAGGGGGCCGTCACACTCCACCTGGATGTTGATGCGGGCGTCGCCCTTCTGCAGGGCCCCCATCAGGGCGGCGGCGGTGAGGGCCTGCGACAGGAGCACGGCGGCGGCGGGCGCGGTGCCATGGGTGCCACGCGCCTGGCGCGACAGCTCCGTCGTGGTGGCGAGCACCACGCGCAGGTCCGTGTTCTTCAACATTCCACTGAGAAGCTCGTCGGACATATCGATGGCAACTAGCGTGCCCGAGCCCGCATTGCCCGCCAACGACAGAAGGCGGGGCCCCCTGCGCCCGACAGGAGGGCAGCAGTGGGGACCGGGGTGACGCATAAGGTCAGCCTTATGCCTCCGTGTGGGTGTGCTGGCATGCCGGGGTGAGGAAGAAATCCAGCCCCGGCGCTGGAACGGCTATAAACCGCCGTCCGACTGTCACTTGCCTTCGACCGTGGACGCGGCAAGACGCCCACGCGCCGCCGCTGGAGATTCGATGAGCACCCAAGCCGCTGCCGCAGTAGAGACGAAGACACCGCTCCTCAAGTCCCGCCTGGGCTCGTTCCTCGCGGTGGTTCCCCTGTCCATCTGGGTCATCAACCACCTGTGGGACAACCTCTCCGCCTTCAACGGCGCGGACGCCTGGCAGAAGTCGGTGACGACGTACGCCAACCCGTTCTCCCAGGTCTTCACCTTCCTCATCGTCCTGCTGCCGCTGCTGATGCACACCGGCTGGGGCTTGGTGCGCCTGTTCAGCTTCCGGCCGAACAACGCCCGCTACAACAACTACGGCAACCTCAAGTACATCCTCCAGCGCATCACCGCGGTGGGCGTGCTGGCCTTCCTGGGCGCCCACATCTGGCTGGCCTTCCTCTACCCGCGGCTGGTGCTGGGTCACCCGGAGGCGTTCGACGACATCGCCCGGGAGATGCACCACCACGCGCCCACCCTGGTCGTCTACCTGCTGGGCACCCTGGGCACCTCGTACCACCTGGCCAACGGCCTCCAGGGCTTCGCCATGGGCTGGGGTCTGCTCTCCAGCGAGCGCTCCATGCGCAAGTTCGAGCCGGTGGTCATCATCCTCTTCCTGGTCCTGACGGCGATGAGCTGGGCGGTCATCTACGCGCTCTACACCGCGGGCGCCGCCTTCAGCCCCGTGGGTGCCACCCCTCCGTGACGCGGCCCGGGCCCGGCGCTCCCGGGCCTGGAAGTCCAGGCGCACGAAGCACACCGGCCGCCCCCGAGACTTCCGGGGAGCGGCCGGTTTCATTTCCAGGGCGCCGCTGGCGTCAGCCGGGCCTAGAAGGGGATGTCGTCGTCGCCGTTGCCGCCGCCATGGCCACCGCCCATGTCGTCCGGAGGCGGCTGACCGTAGTCGTTGTTGTCTCCCCCACGCTGCTGGGAGAACTGCCGGCGTCCACCGC
>NZ_SRLV01000119.1:0-20950 GCF_006518205.1 Myxococcus sp. CA005
ACGATGGGCTCGGCGGGCGGGGTGGGGCGCATCGCCACCATCAGGGCCACGCCAAGGCCCACCAGCAGCGCGCCGCCGCCGAGGATCATCCCCAGCGGCTTTCGGCCCTTGACCGGCGCCTCCTCCACGGAGATGTCCAGCGCCACGGTGGCGGGACCGGAGCCGGCCGCGCCGTGGGGGCCACTTCCGTGGGGGCCGCTTCCGTGGGGCCCGCTGATGGGGCCGCTGCCACCGACGCCGCTGATGCCCGCGCCCGCGAAGCGTGCGCCACTGAAGGCGCCGCTGACGCCCACCGTGGACATGGTGCGGCGCATGGCCTCCATCACCTCGTCCATGGACTGGTAGCGCTCCGGTGGCGTCTTGGCGAGGCACTTCATCACCAGGGCCTCCACCTCTCCGGGGATGCCATGGTTGGGGTAGAGCGAGCCGAAGGCGGGCGGCAGTTCGTTGATGTGCTTGACGATGACGTCGATGCTCTGCGCGGCCAGGAAGGGCGGCCGCCCCATCAGCATCTGATAGAGCACCACGCCCAGGCTGTACACGTCACTGCGCGGGTCGGCGATGTTGCGCGCCTGCTCCGGCGCCATGTACTGCGGAGAGCCCAGGATGATGCCCGCCTGCGTGATGGACGTGTCCTGTGACACGGGCGCCGCGTCGCCGATGAAGGACTTCACCAGGCCGAAGTCGAGCACCTTCACCACGTCGTGGTCCGTCTCCTGATTGAGGACCATGACGTTGGCGGGCTTGAGGTCGCGGTGGATGAGGCCGACCTTGTGCGCTTCGCGCAGCGAGCGGGCGATCTGCTGGGTGATGTTGAGCGCGCGCGGCCACGGCAGCGGGCCCATCTGCGTGAGGAGCTGGCCCAGCGTCAGCCCCTCCAGGTACTCCATGGCGATGTAGTAGATGCCGTCTTCCGTCTTGCCGTAGTCGATGACGGTGACGGTGTTCGGGTGGCGCAGCTTCGCGGTGACGCTGGCCTCCAGGAAGAAGCGCTTCTGGAAGCCCGGGTCCTTGCCCTCTCCGTACTGCGGATTGAGCACCTTGAGCGCCACCAGCCGGTCCAGCGGTGACTGCACGGCCTTGTAGACGCGACCCATGCCTCCGGCGCCAAGCGTCTCCAGGATGCGGAAGCGCTCGTTCAGGACCCGGCCCAGCATCGGGTCCGCGACGTCGGGGGGGGCGCCATTCGTCGGGGCGTTGCTCTCCATCATGACTGCCCCCACCGACCGGTGAGGCACGTGACACGCCGGTCGCACATGAGGGCAGATGCTAACACTGCAATCGTCCACCTCCCAAGCGACCTGCCGGGTTGGCGCAGTGCGCCACCGGCCGAGAATCCGGCTCGGGCGCCACAACGTTTCACAGGTGACACACGTGCGCCGTGCCGTGACTGGGAGTGCGGTGAAAGCCCGGCCCACGCGCATGGACGCGTGCTACGGACACGTAGCGCGGCGGTGGCCGCGTTAGGGTGCGGCCCCGTATGAATGCCCGCCTGTCCGAGCTGCTCTCCGGTGCGCCGCCCTATCCCCGCCGCGTCGTCTGCCTCACCGAGGAGACGACGGAGGTGCTCTACCGGCTGGGCGCGGAGGAGCTGGTGGTGGGCGTGTCCGGCTTCACCGTGCGTCCGCCCCAGGCGCGCAAGAAGCCGCGGGTCAGCTCGTTCCTGGACGCGAACTTCGAGCGCATCCTGGAGCTGAAGCCGGACCTGGTGCTGGGCTTCTCTGACTTGCAGGCGGACATCGGCCGCGAGCTGGCGAAGCGGGGCGTGCCCGTCTACCTGTTCAACCAGCGCTCCCTCGCGGAAATCCTGCAGTCAGTGCGGCTGACGGGCGCGCTGGTGGGGCGGCCCGAGGCCGCGGAGGCGCTGGCCACCGAGCTGACCGCGAACCTGGAGCGGCACGCGGACGCGGCGGAGTCGCTTCCACGCCGGCCGCGCATCTTCTTCGAGGAGTGGCATGAGCCGCTCATCTCCGGCATCCGCTGGTGTTCGGAGCTGGTGGAGCTGGTGGGCGGCGTGGACGTGTGCCGGGAGTCGCGCGCGTCGCAGGGGGCGCAGGGCCGCATCTTCGCGCCGGAAGAGGTGGCGCGGCGCGACCCGGAGGGCGTCATCGCCAGTTGGTGCGGGCGCAAGGCGAAGCGGGAGAAAATCGTCGCCCGCCCCGGGTGGGCCGGGGTCCGGGCGGTGGTGGATGACCAGCTCTACGAGGTGAAGAGCTCGCTCATCCTCCAGCCGGGGCCAGCCGCCCTGTCGGATGGCGTGGACCGGCTGGCGAAAATCGTCGCGGCGGTGGCGCGGGGCGAGAAGCTGCCGCCCCTGCGCGATGGGGAACTGCGCTCCGCGGGGGCCTAGAAGTCCTTCACGCGGTCCGCGAGCGCCGAGTCCTCGACGAAGGCGTTGGAGTTGCCCTGGATGGTGGCGATGCGGCGGTTGCGCTCGATTTCGGCGGCGTCCACCGTGTCGAGCTTGTTCCACGCCTTGAGCGTCGCCTCCTCGTCGTTGGGGATGGCCTTGTTGTAGGTGGCGGAGAAGTAGAACATCGCGCGCGCCACGTTGCCCTTGTGGGCGTCGGGCGGCTCGAAGACCATGTTGCCGCGCGCGTCGGTGCCCAGCTTGGCGCCGTTCTGGCTCCACCGCACGTTGACCACTTCGCCGAACGGGAAGCTGCTGCGCCGGGAGTTGGCCTTGCTGTCGGTGGGGTAGAGGTGGTGCAGGTCGCTCTTCGCCGCACCCGTGGCGCCCTTCGACTGGGGCCAGGTGTGCTCGGTGTTCATCACCGAGTTGTTGGGAATCTTGCCGCCTTTGACTTCGGCGCCCGTGTAGACGCAGACGACGTTGCCGTTCTCGTTCACGTCCAGGCTGGAGAACATCAGCCGGCGGGCCTCGTTGTAGCTGACCACCTTCTTGCCGGACGAGTAGTCCTGGAGCGCGTCCAGCAGCGCACCGTCACGCAGGCCCTCGAACAGGCCACCTTCGGGCTCTTCCGGCGCCTCGGGCTCCGTCACCGGCGTCTGCGGGGCGATGTCCAGGCCCCACGACTTCAGCGTGCCGGTGTCGCCGCGCGCCGCGTCCTGCACTTCCAGCGTCCAGGTGCCCTTCGTGGGCTCGCCCTTGAACGCGGACAGGTCGAAGGCGCCCGTCAGGTCATCCGACGAACCTCCCTTGCGGTTCGACACCACCGCGCTCTTGCCGGACGGCGAGGTCAGCGTCACCTTCAGGTCGCCCCGGTAGGTGTGCTCGATGTCCAGGTTGAGCTTGAGCGACTCCACCGTGGCGTCCTCGGGGACGTCGATGGTGCTCTCGATGGTGGTGTGGTCCTTGATGTCCGCGTTGGGCGTCGTGCTGTGGACCAGCGACGCCGCCCGAGTACCGGCCGTGGCCTTCGGGTGGGAAGCCGCCGCCTGCGTCGCGGTGGGCGTCTGGGGAACGAAGACTGCGCCGAGCTTCGTCAGCATCGAAGGCGTGGTGCCCTCGAGTCCCGGCCGCGCGGGCTGGAACGAGCTGGTGGCCGCGGAGGCGGTCGTCCGAGGGGAGGACGTCGTCTCACGGGCGTTTTCGGTGGTCGGGCGAGCGAGGAGGGGCGAGCGGCGGGGGCCGACGACGCTGGTCATGCCGTCATTATCCACCCAGTGGGCTTCGCGGTTGCTTCCCCCATGTATATTTTCGACGCGACCGTGAAAGCTGGAAATCCAGCGATGTGACAGAGCGCGGCATTGTCCAGGGGCAATGCCGCGGCTCATGACAGGATGCCTTGCGTGCCGCTTTCGCTGCCTGTGTTGCTCGTCGCCACGTTTCTCGCGGCCGCGCCTTCCTCGTCGGAAGCGTCGTCTGACGCGCCGGCGCAGGGGCTCGCGTCGGCCATCGACAACTACGAGGACGCGCTGATTGACGAGGCCCTGGCCCGGCATGGACGGGTGCTGGAGCCGGCGCCGGAGGGCAAGATTCTGGAAGAGGTGTTGGTGGCCACCGAGGACGTGGTGGCCGAAATCGACCCCTTCCCGGACTTCCTCAACATCTTCCATGCCCGGACGCGGGACGACGTCGTCCGGCGCGAGGTGCTGCTCCAGGTGGGGGCGCCGTACTCGGACGTGCTCGCCCAGGAGTCGGCGCGCAACCTGCGCGGGCTGCGCCTGTTCTCCATGGTCCGCCTGGTGGCGGTGAAGGGGCGCACGCCGGACTCGGTGGCGCTGATGGCCGTCACCAAGGACATCTGGTCGCTGCGGCTCAACAGTGACTTCGCGGCGGTGGGCTCGCTGCTCCAGTATCTGAAGCTGCAGGGCACGGAGCAGAACTTCCTGGGGCGCGGCAAGCGCATCGCCGTGGACTTCGTGCTGCGGCAGGACACCCTCAGTCTGGGGCAGAGCTACACCGACCCGCGTGTGCTGGGCAGCCGCTGGTCGCTGAGCGAGTCCATCGCCGTCATCCAAGGGCGGGAGACGGGCAAGACGGAGGGCTCGCGCGGCAACCTCGCGGTGAGCCGGCCGTTGTACTCGCTGTCCACGCCCTGGAGCGCCAGTGCCTCCGTGTCCTGGAACGTGGAGACCAACCGCGTCTACCGGGGCGCGTCCATCTGGCAGTTGCCATTTCCAGGCGGGCCCGCGGTGCCCTACGTCTACCGGACCGAAGAGGTGGTGGGCGGCCTCTCGTACACGCGCTCGATGGGCACCCGCTACAAGTGGAACGTGGGCGGCACCGTGGGGGCCTACCATTACGCCTACGGCGCGCCGCTGGCGTCCGGCCTGTCCCCGGAGCAGTCGGAGTGGTTCAACCGCAACTACCTGCCGCGCGCCGAGGACGCCGGCTACGTCGGCCTGAGCCTGCGCGCCTTCGACGCGCGTTACGAGGTGCTGCGAGACGTGGACTCGTACGTCCTGGCCGAGGACTTCCAGATGGGCCACTGGGTGGCGGCCACCCTGCGCTACGCGCCGCCGGTGTTTGGCGAGCAAAGCCACTTCGTCGAAGGCGGGCTGGCGCTGCGCTACCGCCTGCGGCTGGGGGACTCGCTCACCACCGCCTCCCTGTCGGGCGCCGTCCGCCGGCCGCTGGGGCCTGGGGGCGCGTGGACCAACCGGCGCTGGGCGGCGGAGTTGATTGAGGTGTCGCCCAAGGTGCTGGGCGGGCGCTTCGTGGCGCGCGGGCTGCTGGATGTGAATATCGACGACCTGTTCGACCGCATCCACCTGCTGGGCGGCGCCAACGGCCTGCGCGGCGCGGGCGCGGATGCGTACTCCGGCCGGCGGCTCCTGCTCTTCAACCTGGAGTACCGAAGCCGCCCCATCGTCGTGAAGACGGTGCACCTGGGCGGCGTGCTCTTCTGGGACTCGGGCAGCGCCTTCAATGACCGGCCCGCCATGGTGCACACGGTGGGCATGGGCCTGCGGCTGCTCTTCCCGCAGTTCAACGTCCTGCCCTTCCGCGTGGACTTCGGCTACGTGCTCAACGACGCCCGGCCGCCGGTGGGCAGCCGCTTCTCCTTCGCGGGCGGGCAGATGACGGACGTACGGCCCAACTTCATGGAGACGCCGCTGTAGCGCGCGGCGTGGCTCACGGGGGCTCGGTGCGCAAGAGCTCCCGGAACAGCACCTGGGCCGCGTCCTGGAACAAGTCCCCGGACGCGAGCAGCCCGCCGCAGTGGTGGGGCTCGCGCGCCAGCGTCAGCGCCACCGTCTTTCGCAGCACCGCGTCCCAGAAGGGCTCCGAGTCCTCTGGGAGCAGGAACTCGCGAATCACCTGCCGGGGCCAGGGGAGCACCGTCGTCGGGTCCGCGTCGCTCAGGGACGTGAAGCAGTCCAGGTCCACGTCCAGCAGCACCCGGCCGGCCGCGTCCAGCACGTCGCGCACGGCGTCGCCGGGGGCAGGGCGGCTGTAGGCCTCCGCCGCCCGGTCCACGGTGGGCACCGCCACCAGCCGGTGCGGCCGGCCCCGGCTGTCCACGTAGGTGTCCCCCGTGAAGGCGCCACGGGGGCGGGCGCGGGCAATCAGCAGCGCGTCCCCCACCAGCCCCGCCTCCATGGCCGCGAGGATGTGGTCGTAGTTGCGCACGTCCAGCGCCCAGCGGGCATGTTCATCCAGCGCGCGCAGACCGGCAGTCCGGTCCGGCACGGCCGCGGGGGCCCGGGGCATCACGGTGTCCAGGTGCCGGTCCAGCGTCACCAGCAGGGCGGGGCCCTCCGTGTCACCCAGGGCGCAGGCCCAGGCGGGGAGGGCGAGCCGGTGCGGGTCGAACACGTAGGCGTCTCGGGGGCCACGTCCCCCGCCCAGGCCCAGTCGGATGATGCCGGCCAGGCGCAGGTGCCGCGGGGCGTCGTCTTCCGTTTCCATTGCGTCGGGAATCCTCCAGCACGCCAAGCGTTTGCTCCGGCCGCGAGGCCGCCGAGTGTAGGCTGTCCCGCACCTTTCCACGAAAGGAGCCCCGCCCTTCCCGCGGGGATTCGACGACGCATGCGCCACGTCCTCACCGCCGCGCTCCTGCTTGCGAGCGCTTCGTCCTCCGCCCAGGAGCAGAAGCCCCTGACCATGTCCAAGACGCAGCGGTCGCAAGACCCCTTCCTGCGCCAGTTCTCGGAGACGCGCCGCTTCATGAGCGGCCGGCCCGGCGGTGTGCGCATCTCCCCCGACGAGAAGAGCATCCTCTTCCTGCGCACCCAGCCCACGTCCAACGTGCAGACGCTCTACGCGTTCGACGTGGAGAGCGGGCAGACGCAGGAGCTACTCACCCCCGAGGCCATCCTCAAGGGCGCCGAGGAGACGCTCACCCCCGAGGAGAAGGCCCGTCGTGAGCGCATGCGCGTCAGCGCCCGGGGCTTCACCAGCTATCAGGTGTCCGAGGACGGCAATCGGCTGCTGGTGCCCCTGTCCGGCCGCCTCTACGTGGTGGACCGCGCCAGCGGCAAGGTGACGGAGCTGAAGACGGGCCCGGGCACGTTGGATCCGCGCTTCTCCCCGGACGGCAAGCAGGTGTCCTACGTGCGGGAACACGACGTGTACCGCATCGACGTGGCCGCCAACCGCGAGCAGCGCGTCACCAAGGGCGGCACCGAGGCGAAGTCGCACGGCGTGGCCGAGTTCGTCGCCCAGGAGGAGATGGGGCGCTTCACCGGCTACTGGTGGAGCCCGGACGCGAAGTCCATCGCGTACACGGAGGCGGACACGACGGAGGTGGAGAAGCTCACCATCGTCGACGTGATGCACCCCGAGCGCGGCGGCGAGGACTTCGCGTACCCGCGCCCCGGCAAGGCCAACGCCAAGGTGCGCCTGGGCATCACCCCCGTCACCGGTGGGAAAACCGTGTGGGCGCAGTGGGATGCGGCGAAGTACCCGTACCTGGCCACCGTGACGTGGCCCAAGGGCGGTCCGCTCACCGCGCTGGTGCAGAACCGGGAGCAGACCGAGCAGAAGCTGCTCGCGGTGGACCCGCGCACGGGCAAGTCGCGGGAGCTGCTGACGGAGCAGGACGCCGCCTGGCTCAACCTGGAGCAGGTCTTCCCGCTGTGGCTGGAGGATGGCAGCGGCTTCCTCTGGTACACGGAGCGCAACGGCGGCCCGGAGGTGGAGCTGCGCAAGGCGGACGGCGCGCTGGTGCGCACCCTGGTGAAGCCGGACGCGGGCTTCCGCTCGCTGGCGCGCTACATCCAGAAGGATGACACGCTCTACTTCAACGGCGGCCCCAACCCCACGCAGAGCCACCTGTGGCGCGTGAAGGCCGGTGGCGCGCCGGAGAAGGTGACGACGGGGCTCGACATCGAGTCGGGCTCGGTGTCCAAGAGCGGCGGGCTGATGGTGATGAATGGCCAGGGCCTCAAGTCCATGCCCAAGGTGCAGGTGGTGCGCGGCGACGGAACCACCGTGGGCGAGCTGCCCTCGGTGGCGAAGGAGCCGCCCTACACGCCCAACGTGGAGCAGCGGCAGGTGGGCCCCGAGCGCTTCTGGACGTCCCTGGTGCGCCCGCGCGACTTCAAGCCCGGCAAGAAGCTGCCCGTCATCGTCGAGGTGTACGGCGGCCCCACCACCACCGTGGTCCACAAGAGCATGGCCGCGCACCTGATGTCGCAGTGGGTGGCGGACCAGGGCTTCCTCGTGGTGAAGATTGACGGCCGCGGCACCCCGCTGCGCGGCGCGAAGTGGGAGCGCGAGGTGAAGGGCGACTTCTCCGGCGTCACGCTGGAGGACCAGGTCGCCGCGCTCCAGGCGCTGGCCAAGGAAGTCCCGGAGCTGGATTTGTCCCGCGTGGGCATCTCCGGCTGGAGCTTCGGCGGGTACATGTCCGCGCTGGCCGTGCTCAAGCGCCCGGACGTCTTCAAGGCCGGCGTGGCCGGCGCCCCGGTGGTGGACTGGCTGGACTACGACACCCACTACACCGAGCGCTACCTGGGCGTGCCGCAGCAGAGCCCGGAGGCCTACGAGAAGAGCTCGCTGCTCACGTACGCGAAGCAGGACAAGCCCATGGGCAAGCTGCTGCTCATCCACGGCACCGCGGACGACAACGTCTACTTCTTCCACACGCTGAAGTTGAGCGACGCGCTCTTCCGCGCCGGGAAGCCGCATGACCTGCTGCCGCTGAGCGGCCTGACGCACATGGTGCCCGACCCGCTCGTCACCGAGCGCCAGTGGGAGCGCGTCATGGACCACTTCAAGCGCAACCTGTAGGCCGCGCGGCCCCAGGGCTTGAAAAACCAGAGGCCCGGTCCCCAGGTGGTGGGGCCGGGCCTCTTGTCATCGGCCAGTCCGGAGGGAGTGGCTGACGGACGCGTTAGCCGGCGGCGCGGACGTTCTGCGCCTGGAGGCCCTTGGGGCCACGGGTGACTTCGAACTCCACCTTCTGGCCTTCGGCCAGGGTGCGGAAGCCGTCCATGTTGATGGCGGTGTGGTGGCAGAACACGTCTTCACCGCCGCCGTCCTGGGTGATGAAGCCAAAGCCCTTCGCGTCGTTGAACCACTTCACGGTACCGGTTGCCATTGCACGTCCTTCAGTCTTGCGGGGCGGCGCGAGGAGAGCCGCCCGTTCTTCCCGCCCCCCGACAACCGGGAGACACGCCCAGTTGTAGTGAAACGGCCGGCTGGAAGTCCAGCCGGCCGCCCGGAATGCAAGTCTTGCCCGGATGCCGGGCCTGAAGTCAGACGTCCAGGAGCAGCCGCTCCGGGTCCTCGATGCACTCCTTCACGCGCACCAGGAACTGAACGGCCTCGCGGCCGTCGACCAGCCGGTGGTCGTAGGTGAGCGCGATGTACATGATGGGCCGAATCACGACCTGGCCGTCGCGGGCCACGGGGCGTTCGACGATGTTGTGCATGCCCAGGATGCCCGTCTGCGGCGGGTTGAGGATGGGCGTGGACAGCATGGAGCCGAAGATGCCGCCGTTGGTGATGGTGAAGGTGCCACCCTGGAGGTCGGCCAGGGCCAGCTTGTCATTGCGCGCCTTGGTGCCCAGCTCGCCCACGGACTTCTCCAGCTCCGCCAGGCCCTGCTTGTCCGCGTTGCGCACCACCGGCACCACCAGACCGCGGCTGCCGCTGACGGCCACGCCGATGTCGTAGTAGTGCTTGAAGATGACGTCCTCACCGTCAATCTCCGCGTTGATTTGCGGGAAGGCCTTGAGGGCCTCGACGGAGGCACGGATGAAGAAGCTCATGAAGCCGAGCTTCACGCCGTGCTTCTGCTGGAACTTGTCGTTGTACTTCTTGCGCAGGGCCATCACCTCGCCCATGTCCACCTCGTTGAAGGTGGTGAGCATGGCGGCGGTGGACTGGGCCTGGATGAGGCGCTCGGCCACGCGCTTGCGCAGCGGCGTCATCCGCACGCGCTCCTCGCGGGCGGCGTTCGGGCGGGGGCCGGCGGGCTGCGCCGGGGCGGCGGGCGTGGCCGGGCGGTTGAGCTGACCCAGCACGTCGTCCTTGTGCACGCGGCCACCGGCGCCGCTGCCCTTCACCTGGGAGATGTCCAGCCGGTTCTCCTCGGCCACCTTGCGCGCGGTGGGCGTGGAGCGCGCGTCGGACGCCGCGGGCACCTCGGCGGCGGGAGCGGGCGCGGCGGCCGGAGCCGGAGCGGCGGCGGGCCTGGCGGCGGGAGCGCCGGCGCCTGCCTCGAGGAGGCCGAGCACCTCGCCCACGCGGACCTTGTCGCCCTCCTTGAAGGCGATGCTGGACAGCGAGCCAGCGGACGGGGCCGGCACGTCGATGGTGACCTTGTCGGTCTCCAGGACGACGAGCGGCTCGTCGGCGGTGACGGCGTCACCCGGCTTCTTGTTCCACTTGCCGACGACGGCTTCGGTGATGGATTCGCCCAGGGGGGGCACTTTGATTTCAACGGCCATTTCTGGTCCCTCGGAGGATGGCTTCCTCGATGATGAGCTGCTGCTCGTATTCGTGCGTCTTGGGGAAGCCCGTGGCGGGGCTGGCGGCTTCGGCGCGACCGATGTAGCCGATCTTCACCTGCTGCTTCGACTGCGTGGAGGCCAGGTCGTGCAGGCGGGGGAACATGAAGTGCCACGCGCCAGCGTTGCGCGGCTCTTCCTGCACCCACAGGAGCTCGGCGAGCTTCGGCATCTTCGCGATGAGCCCCGCCAGCACGTCGGAGGCGAACGGGTAGAGCTGCTCCAGCCGGACGATGGCGATGCTCTCGTCCTTGCGCTCGTCCCGCGCCTTCACCAGGTCGTAGTACACCTTGCCGCTGCACAGCAGCAGCCGCGTCACGCCCGCCGGGTCCACCCGGTCCAGGATGACTTCCTGGAAGGTGCCCGTGGCCAGCTCCTCCACCTTGCTGGTGGCCTCCGGCCGGCGCAGCAGGCTCTTGGGCGACATGATGACCAGCGGCTTGCGCACCGGGCGCAGCACCTGGCGGCGCAGCAGGTGGAAGATCTGCGCGGGCGTCGTGGGGTAGCAGACCTGGATGTTGTCCTCGGCGCACAGGTCCAGGAAGCGCTCCAGACGCGCGCTGGAGTGCTCCGGGCCCTGGCCTTCGTAGCCGTGCGGCAACAGCAGGGTGAGGCCGCTGAGACGGCGCCACTTGCTCTCACCGGCGGCGATGAACTGGTCGATGATGATCTGCGCGCCGTTGCCGAAGTCGCCGAACTGCGCTTCCCAGGCCGTCAGACCGTCCGGCACGTCCAGGCTGTAGCCGTACTCGAAGCCGAGCACGCCCATCTCCGACAGCGGGCTGTTGTAGATGTGGAAGCCGTTCCTGCCCGTGCCGCTGATGAACTGGCGCAGCGGGACGAACTTCTCGCCCGTCTTCACGTCGTGCACCACCGCGTGGCGGTGGCTGAAGGTGCCGCGCTCGCAGTCCTGGCCGGTGATGCGGATGTTGTAGCCCTCGGAGAGCAGCGTGGCGTAGGCCAGCGACTCGCCCTCGCTCCACTGCAGCTCGCCGCTGTCCAGCATGCCCAGGCGCTTCTTGATGACGGTGCGCTCCACGTCGCGGTGGACGTTGAATCCCTCCGGCAGCGTGGACAGCTTGCGCAGCGCATCACACAGCACCTGCTTGTCCACCGCGGTGGATACGTCCGGCGCGCTCTTCAGCGCGCCGCCCTGGTAGGGCTTCCACAGGCCTTCCAGCGCGCTGGGTTCCTTGAACTGGCTCTCCTGGCGCGCGCGGGTGAGCGCCGCGTCGAACTCCTGCTGGCAGCGCTGCTTGATGGCCTCCGACTCCTCAGCCGGAATCTTGTTCTGCTCCGCCAGCTTCGCCGCGTAGAGCGTGCGCACCGTCGGGTGCTTGCGGATGATGTCGTACATCGCCGGCTGCGTGAACGAGGGCTCGTCACCTTCGTTGTGGCCGTAGCGGCGGTAGCAGACCAGGTCGATGACGACGTCCGACTTGAACGTCTGGCGGTACTCGGCCACCAGCTTCGCGATGTGGACGCAGGCCTCCGGATCATCCCCGTTCACATGGAAGACGGGGATGTCCAGCATCTGCGCGATGGCGGTGGAGTAGAGCGACGAGCGCGAGTCGTGCGGGTCGGTGGTGAAGCCGACCTGGTTGTTGATGACGACGTGGACCGTGCCGCCCGTGGTGTAGCCCTTGAGGCCGGACAGGTTGAGCGTCTCCGCCACCACGCCCTGGCCGATGAAGGCCGCGTCGCCGTGGATGAGCAGCGGCATCACGCTGGTGCGCTCGGTGTCGCCGCCGCGGTCCTGCTTGGCGCGCACGCGGCCCTCCACCACCGGGTCCACCGCTTCCAGGTGGCTGGGGTTGAAGGCCAGCGACAGGTGCAGCTTGCGGCCCTGGCGCGTGGTGTGGTCCGACGAGAAGCCCATGTGGTACTTCACGTCGCCGCGGCCCAGGTAGTCCTGCGGGTTCCGGGGACCGTCGAACTCGCTGAAGATCTGATCCGGCTGCTTGCCCAGGATGTTCGTCAGCACGTTGAGGCGGCCGCGGTGGGCCATGCCGATGACGATCTCCCTCAGGCCCATGCCGGTGGCCACTTCGCCCAGCGCGTCCAGCATGGGGATGAGCGCCTCGCCGCCGTCCAGGCTGAAGCGCTTGGCGCCCACGTACTTGGTGTGGAGGAAGTGCTCGAAGCCCTCCGCGTACGACAGCTTGGTGAGGATGTGCCGGCACTCGTCCGGGGAGAAGTCGGTGCGGTTCTCGTTGGACTCCATCCGGTGCATCAGCCAGCGGCGGCGCTCGCTGTCGAGCATGTGCATGTACTCGACGCCGATGGTGTCCGTGTACGTGCGGCGCAGGCGCGCCAGCAGCTCCGTCAGGCGCACGCGCTGCTCGCCGAACACGCCATTGGTCTCCACGAGCTGCTGGGCCTCGGCGTCGGTGAAGTGGCTGTCATCCACCAGGGCCACATCCGCCACGTGCGCCAGCGCCGGGCGCGGACGGCCGAGCGGATCCAGCTTCGCGCGCAGGTGGCCGCGCAGGCGGAACGCGAAGATGACGTGGTCCACGCGCGCCTGCAGCGAGATGTCCTGGACGGACTGGCCGGGAGCGGCCACCGGGGCGGGCTGCGGCGCCGGCGCGACCTGGGCCTTGGGCGCGGCGCCCTTGCCGCCTCCCTTGGCCGCCGCTGGAGCCGCTACTGGCTCCAGCAGCCGGGTGCTGAAGATGGGTCGTCCGGCGCCGTTGCTGCGGTCGAAGACCTCCCGCCAGCTTGCATCCACGCTGGCGGGGTCCTCCAGATAACGGGCGTAGAGGCCCTCGATGAAATCGATGTTGGCGCCGGAAAGAAACGTGTCCTGGAAATTCGCCATGGCGTGTCGTCTTTTACTGGATGGGCGCCCCGTTGGGGGGTTTTAGCGGCGCCTTTTGTAGCGCCCGCCCGCTGGCTGATAAGCCGCACCCATTGCCGCGGAGCAGGTGGATTCATGCCCCAAGTGAGTGCAACTTCAACCATTCCGCCCAGAAGGAATGGTAGAGAACGCGTTTCCTGTCTTTCCCCTCCCGCAACGAGGCTGTCTCCATGCTGCTCCAAGGCAAGAAGCTGCTCATCACCGGGGTGCTCACGCCTCAGTCCCTGGCCTACGGCATCGCCGAGCACGCGCTGGCTCAGGGGGCCGAGGTCCTCCTCACCGGCTTCGGTCGGGCCAAGTCCCTCACCGAGCGGAGCGCCAAGCGCCTCAAGCCGGGAATGGAGGTGCTGGAATTGGACGTCACCAACTCCGCCCACTTCCCCGCACTCACGGACGCCCTGCGCCAACGGTGGGACCGGGTGGACGGCGTGTTGCATTCCATTGCCTTTGCGCCCGAAGATGCTTTGGGTGGCAACTTTCTCAACACCCCGTGGGAGAGCGTTCAGACGGCGTTCCGCATCTCCACGTTCTCGCTGAAGGAGCTGTCGGTGGCGTGCCTGCCGCTGATGACGCAGGGGGGCTCCATCGTCACGCTGGACTTCGACAACCGCGTCGCCTGGCCCATCTACGACTGGATGGGGGTGTGCAAGGCGGCCCTGGAGTCCACGGTGCGCTACCTGGCGCGCGACCTGGGCCCCAAGGGCATCCGCGTCAACGCCCTGGCCGCCGGTCCCCTGTCCACCATCGCCGCGAAGGGCATTCCAGGCTTCAAGGCCCTGGAGCGTGGCTGGGGGCAGCAGGCCCCCCTGGGCTGGAGCGCGAAGGACAGCCACGACATGGTGGCCCGCACCGCGTGTGCCCTGCTGTCGGATTGGCTGCCCTCCACCACCGGCGAAATGATCCACGTGGACGGTGGCTACCACGCCATTGGCGCGCCTCCGGTGACGCCGGATGCGGACGAGCTCCCGCCCAAGCCCGCCGGCGAGTAAGGCCCATTCCCCGGGACCATCTGGACCCGGGGGCGTCCCTTCTGAGGTCATCCGATACCTGCCTGCCCGGATGGAAACCGGGCCGGACCGCCCCCTGTTCTCACGTGAGAGCCCTCACGGTAGAGTCTTGAACGTTTCGCAGGACTCTCCGCGCGTCGCGGGGCCTGCGCAGGAGCCGCCGCACAGTGAGCACCCACAGCACCAACGTCTTGCTGGTGGACGACAGCCCGACGGTTCGGAACATCGTCAAGATCTACCTGATGAACCTCAAGGTCTCGACCGTCGAGGCGGACGATGCGACCCGGGGGCTGCAGATTCTCCGGCTGGTTCCGGTGAGTCTGGTCATCGCGGACATCAACATGCCGGGGATGGATGGCATCACCTTCGTCAAGGAGGTGCGCGCCAGCGCGATGCCGCAGGTCCGCTCGGTGCCCATCCTGCTGCTGACGGCGGAGAAGAACGTGGACCTGCGTCAGCGCGGCACCGAGGCCGGCGCCAACGCCTTCATCCAGAAGCCGGTGTCCCACCACGAGCTGACGGAAACGGTCCGTCAGTTCCTCACCAAGGCCTGACCGCCGTGAGCCTGCCGTCCCTGCTGCTCGTCGACGACAGCGACGCGATTCTCGCGCTGGAGCGGGCCATCCTCTCCGGCCACTACACCATCCACACCGCCAGCAACGGCCGCGAGGCCCTGGAGAAGGTGGGGCGCCTGCGTCCGGCGGCGGTGTTGCTCGATTTGTCCATGCCGGAGATGGACGGCGACGAGGTCCTCCAGCGGATGAAGGCGGACCCGGCCACGGCCGACATCCCCGTCATCATCATCTCCTCGGAGAAGTCGCGCGCGGAGGCGTGCCTGGGCCTGGGCGCGGAGACCTTCCTGGCCAAGCCGTTCCGCGCGGACGAGCTGCTGCAGACGGTGGGCGAGGCCATGACGAGCGCGTGGCAGCGGGCGCGCACGGGCTCGTTGTTGGTGCTTCGCGTGACGGTGGGCGAGCTGGAGTTCGCCATTCCGCTGGACGCGGTGCGGGAGGTCCTGCTGCATCCGGCGACCCGGCCGCTGCCCACCGGGCCGGCGTACCTGCGCGAATACGTGGAGGTGCGGGGCGCGGCGCTGTGCGTGCTGGACGTGGCGCGCCGGCTGGGCGTGGAGCACAAGCTGACGCGCGTGGAGCGCATGCTCGTCGTCATCGAGGCGGAGGGCGTGTCGCTGGCGCTCGCCGTGGACACGGTGAAGGACCCCGAGGAGTACGCGGCGGCGGACATCGACCGGCGCGAGCGCGTGGGCGGCGCCGACCATGGCCCGCTGCGCGAGGGGCTCATCGGCATGCTGCGGTCGGGAGGGCGTTCGCTGCCCATCCTGGACCCGCGGGTATTCATCGCGCGGGGGCTCCTGCGGGAGCTGCCCGCGATGCTCGAGGCCGCGGAGGCCGGGCGGAACGCATGAGCGGAGCGCTCGACCCGCGGCTGCTGGCCCGCGCGCGGGAAGTGGTGGCCGGCATCACTGGCTTTCGCAATGACGCCATTGCCTCCGAGGCGGTGGACCGCGTCGTTCGCGCGGAGCTGGCCCGCGGGCGCACCGCGCCCGACTTGCTGGGCGAACTGCTCCATCCCGTCTCCCACCTGGCCACCGCGCTGGTGAAGGCCATCCTGGTGGGGGAGACGTACTTCTTCCGCCACCCGGAGCACTTCCGCTTCATCTCCCACGAGGCCGTGCCCGCGGCGCTCCAGCGGGGTGCCCTGGCCCTGCGGGGCTGGAGCGCGGGCTGCGCGTCTGGCGAGGAGGCGTATTCGCTGGCCGCGTGCCTCCAGGCGTCGCTGCCGCACGGCTTTCCCGTGGAGGTGCTGGGGACGGACATCCACGAGGCCAGCCTGGAGGCGGCACGCCGCGCCACCTACGGGACGTGGTCCCGCCGCGAGTCCGCGCCGCGCCTCTTCCCGCTCTACTCGGAGACGGGCGAGCGCGAGGTCACCATCCTTCCCCCCGTCCGCCGCATCACCACTTTCGCCCAGGCGAACCTGCTGGCGCCGCTGCCCGAGCGCTTCGGCCGCTTCGACTTCATCCTCTGCCGCAACGTGCTCACCTATTTCACTCCCGCCGCGCGTGACGCGGCCATCACCCTCCTGTCGCGCACGCTCAACCCCGGCGGCTGGTTGTTCCTGGGCGCCGTGGAGGTGGACCGCGTCCCCGCGGGCATGGTCCGCGAGGGGCCGCCGGAGCTGCAGGCCTTCCGCCTCCTCACGCAGGAAGAGCTGAACGCCCGCGCCGCCGCCGCGTCCCGCGCCGCCGCCCTCGCCCGTCCGGTGGCGGCGCCGTCCCGCCGTCCGGTGGCGCCGCTGATGCCCGCTCCGGCGCGCGAGGTGCCCGTGGCGCCTCCGCCGCCGCCCACGCGGCTGCACCTGAATGCGCTGGAGCGCATCGAGGAAGGCGACGAGGTGGGCGCGTCCTCCGTGCTGGAGGCCCTGGTCCGCCAGGCGCCGGACTACTTGCCGGGGCTGCTGGAGCTGGCCCTGCTGCGGGAGCGCTCCGGGGCGCGGGAAGGCGCGGTGCCGCTGATGCGCGCCTTGCGCTCGCGCGCGGAGCGGCTTCCTCCTGACCAGCTCGTGGAGGGGCCGGAGGCCCTGCCCGCGCGTTTCTACCAGGCGTCCGCTGACGCCTACCTCAACCAGGGGGCGCTCGAATGAAGGTCACCCCGCGGACGTTGGAAGCGGCCCAGGAGGCCGAGGCGCTCGAGCTGTTGGAGCGGCGCGCGTCCCGCCTGCGTGAGCAGGGGGAGAACACCGTCGAGGAGGCGGTCCACTGGATTGCCGAGTTCCCGCTCGGTGAGGAGCGCTACGCGCTCTCCCTGGAGTCGCTGCGCGCCGCGCTGCCCCTGAAGATGGTGTCGCCGGTGCCGCTGTCGGCGCCGCACGTCGTCGGGGTGCTGCGCTTCCAGGGCCAGGTGCTGGCCGCGCTCAGCCTGGCGTCGCTGCTGGGCGGCCACGGCTGGCGGCAGGACCCGGCGGTGCTGCTGGTGGTGGACCGCGGTGACGGCGAGCTGTGCGCGCTGGACTGCGAGGCCATTCCCCGCCCCACCACGCTGCCCATGAGCGCGGTGGAAGCCGCGCGGGTGCGCGCGGAGGGGGCGGTGATGGAGGTCTTCACGCAGGACCGGCAGCTCATCCACCTCATCGACCTGAAGCGGCTGTTCTCCGCCACGCGCGGCACGGGAGCCCGTCATGCCCGTTGATCCGATGCTGCAGGGGCTCGTCGCGGGCTTCGCCGTCGAGGCCCAGGAAGTGGTCCAGAAGGTCACCATGGACCTGCTGGAGCTGGAGCGCGAGGGCCTGGAGACGGACGCCCTCACCAAGCTCTACGTCCGGCTGGGCCGCCACCTGCACACCCTGAAGGGCAGCGCCGCCTCGCTGGGCATGCAGGACCTGAGCGACATCGCCCACAAGCTGGAGGACGCGCTCGCCCCGCTGAAGGCGAACCCTCAGAAGATGCCGCGGCCGGTGGTGGACATCCTGCTTCACGGCCTGGACCTCTTCCTGCTGCGCGCGCAGGCCCACGCGGACGGGCGTGGGGAGGCGCTTCCGGACCCGGCGGCCGCCCTGGCGCAGCTGGTGGCGGACGCGCCGCCGCCCGAAGAGGCCGCGGCCATGGTCGCCGCCACCGGGGGCCTGGCCGCCGTCGCCGCGCCGGTGCCGTCCGCGGAGCCCGTGCTCGTGCCGGACGCGCTGCCGGAGTCCGCGGACGCGGGCTGGCGCGTGTCGTCGTGGCAGGTGACGGCGCTGATGCGCGAGGTGGAGCGCCTGCGCGAGGTGCGCCTGCGCGTGGAGGAGCGGGGCCGCGAACTGGAGCGGGTGGCCGTGCTGCTGGCGAAGCAGGGGCTGCTGGCGGAGACGGCGGAGGCGCGTACGGCGCTGTCCGGCACCGCGCGCTCGCTGCGCACCGACGGTGAGGAGACGAGTGACATCGTCGACGCGCTGGAGGATGGCCTCAAGGCCATCACCACGCGCCCGGTGCGCACCATCCTGGACCCGCTCCAGCGCATGGTGCGTGATTTGTCCCGTCAGCTGGGCAAGGAAGCGCGGCTGTCGGTGGTGGGCGCGGAGGTGTCGCTGGACCGGCGCCTGCTGGAGAAGCTGCAGGGCTCGCTGGTGCACCTGCTGCGCAACGCCGTGGACCACGGGCTGGAGCTGCCGGCGGACCGCGAGCGCGCGGGCAAGCACCACGAGGGCGCGCTCACCCTGCGCGTGGAGCAGCAGGGCAACCTGCTCTACCTGGAGGCGTCCGACGACGGCGCCGGCATCGACGTGGAGGTGGTGCGACGCCTGGCCGAGCAGCGCGGCGTCGTCACCGCGGAGGAGACGGTGCGCCTCAATGAAAACCAGCTGCGGGACCTCATCTTCCGGTCCGGCTTCAGCACCCGCACGGACGTGACGGACACGTCCGGCCGCGGCGTGGGCCTGGACGCGGTGCGCGCCTCGGTGGAGGCACTGCAGGGCCGCATCGAGGTCGCGAGCACGCCGGGGCAGGGCACGCGCTTCATGCTGACGCTGCCTACGGACCTGGGCAGCTCGCCGGTGCTGGTGGTGCGCGTGCTGGAGCAGCTGGTGGGCCTGCCCATGCTGGCGGTGGAGGCCACGCAGCTGGCGCGCGCGGAGTCGCTGCGCCTGGGCAAGCGCCGGGCGCATTTGGAGTACCAGGGACAGCTGTTGTCGGTGGTGGACCTGGGGGCGCGGCTGGGCCTGCGCGCCCTGGCGCCGCCGGCCGAAGGGCAGCCGCTGTTGATTGTCCAGAGCGGTGGCAAGCGCGTGGCGCTGGTGGTGGACGCGGTGGTGGGGGACCGGGACCTGGTCATCCGCCCGTTGCCGTCGGAAGTCCGCGACGTGCCGGCCTGGCAGGGCGCGGCCACGCTCAGCCGTGGCGAGCTGCTGCTCATCTGCCGTCCGGACTGGCTGGTGACGGAGACGGTGCAGGTGCAGGTGTCGGCGCAGCGGCGGGCGCTGGTGGTGGACGACTCGCTCACCGCGCGGGCGCTGCACCGGGCCATGCTGGAGGCGGGCGGCTTCACGGTGCACCTGGCGGCCAGCGGAGCCCGGGCCCTGGACCGGCTCCAGTCGGACACCTACGACGTCGTCATCTGCGACCTGGACATGGAGGAGATGGACGGCATCCAGCTCATCGCGAAGCTGCGGGAGCGCCCGGAGACGGCGTCGCTGCCCGTCATCCTGGTCTCCGCGCATGACAGTTCGGTGGCGCGCGAGCGGGGCCTGAAGGCGGGCGCGGACGGCTACCTCAGCAAGCGCGAGTGCGCCGCGGGCCGTCTGCTGGCAGAGGTGCTGGACGTCATGAGCCGCCGGGGGAGTCGCGCGTGAGTGTCCAGCGACCCATTCGGGTCCTCGTGGTGGACGATTCGCCCACCATGGCGAACATGCTGACGGCCCTCCTCACGGAGGAGCCGCGCATCGAAGTCGTGGGCCGTGCGGGAGACGGCAACCGCGCCGTGCAGTTGGCGCGCCTGCTGCGCCCCGATGTCATCACCATGGACCTGCTGCTGCCCGGCCTGGATGGACCGGGGGCCATCGCCGCCATCATGTCCCAGTCCCCCGCGCGCATCCTCGTGGTGAGCGCGGTCGCGGAGCAGCGCGGCGTGGACCTGGGCTTCCAGGCGATGAGCGCCGGCGCGCTGGAGCTCATCGGCAAGCCCAACGTGACGAACGCGGAGGAGCTGCGCCGCTGGGGCAAGGAGCTGGCGCACTCGGTGTGCCTCATGGCGGAGGTGCCCGTCATCTCCCGCCGGCCGCGTGCGGCTACCGCGCCGCCGCCGCCCACTGGCGCGCGGGTGGACATCTTCGGCGTGGTGGCCTCCACGGGCGGGCCGCCCGCGCTGGCGGACGTGCTGTCCAAGCTGCCTCGCTCGCTGCCGGTGCCGCTGCTCATCGCCCAGCACATCACCGTGGGCTTCACCCAGGGCATGGTGCGCTGGCTGTCCCAGGTGACGCCGCTGCCGGTGTCCATCGCCAAGGACGGCGAGCGGCTGGAGCCAGGCCGCGTGTACTTCCCGCTGGACGGGCATGACCTGCTGGTGGACGCGGCCGGGCTGGCGCGCCTGCAGCCCAGCCAGGGCGGACCGTGCCCCAGCGGGGATGTGATGCTGACGTCGCTGGCCGCCGCCTTTGGCCGGCGCAGCGGCGGGGTGGTGCTCACCGGCATGGGCGAGGACGGCGCGCGCGGCCTGCTGGCCATCCGCAGGGCGGGCGGCGTCACCTTCTCCCAGGACGAGGCGTCGTCGGTCGTCTTCGGCATGCCTCGCGCCGCGCTGGATGTGAAGGCCACCGACCAGGGCGTGCCTCTGGCCTCGATGCCGGAGCTCATCCTCCAGAGCTGTACCTTCGCCCCCTTCCGGGGCGGACGCCCCGAGGGAGGACCCACCCGGTGAGCTCCTCCTGTGCCTGTTTCACCTGCCCGCCTCCGCGCGGGTGCCGTGCTGACGTCGTTTCCCCGGCGGTGATTCCGTGAGCCTCCCGCAACAATCCTTCGCCTCCCAGTTGTCGCAGCAGTTCCGCCAGTCGCTGGGGCTGGCGCCGAAGTTCGTGCTCGTCACCGCGCTCATCAGCGCGACGGCGGCCACCCTGCTCACCGGTGTCGCCACGCGGCGGCTGGAGAGCGACCTGGCGGACAGCTACCTGGGCGCGGGGCGGCACGTTGCCCGCGGGCTGGCGGTGGCGGCGGAGCAGGGGGTGGCGG
>NZ_SRLV01000011.1:0-151004 GCF_006518205.1 Myxococcus sp. CA005
GGGGGAGGGAGGGCTGTCTTTACGAGGCTCGATGGAGGACTGATTAGCTGGCGTATTACTCTCCGCAAGGTGTTTCGATATGCTTTTTCCGACAGTGCGTGCGCGGAGTCGATCGCCAATTGGAGCCTGTTGAAATATGCGACTTCGTCTGACTTTGCTTGGAAGTGGTCACGTAGTTTCCCGTCGTAGCGCAAAAGAGTTGCGGCTGCTGTGACCATGATGATTGAAGCGGATATTCCTGGTAGGTATTGGCGCCAGTCGGTAAGTATTCCCTTGGCAATCATCCAGTATGTAACCGCAGGACCCGTGAGTGAAATAATGAATAGTGTGCAGCCAACATAGAATGCTATGTTGGATCTCCTCCAGAGCTTGTCTTGGTCTTCCTTTGCGCTATTGGCGCGAATTATCAAGGTTGCCTTGGCTAGGCCTGAGTTTGTTTCTTTCTCTGTGTGTGCGTAGGAGAGACGGTTAAATAGCTCTTCCTGGCGACGCAGTGTTTCTTGGAGTGCGGTGGTTGTGCTTGGGGCGGCTGCGGCGATTGCTGAACGAATATTGAATGAGAAGAGCGCTGATGCTGCGAGGGCTGTCGTTAGTAGGGTTGCGGGGAGTGGTGTTTTATTTGCCAGGGAGGAGGCGAATACTGCGATTGCTATGAGCAGGAATGCGACCCCGACATAAATCAAGGGAGGGTCGTGGAGCAAATTGGAGGGAGGGCGCGGTTTCTCTCTGGAAAGAGCTGGATCTTCGAGCATTTTCTGCGCTGCATCGCGAAATGCCTGGATCCTTTTTTCTGGAGGGGATGCAGGAACACCAGGCAGAGGCAAGAGGGGTCTTATTCTGTATGTTATTGCGTCTCCAATGTGGTATATGTTGAATATGTTTAGGTCGGCGTCTTTTGCGAGCTTGGTGAGCCTCGCTTCCCAGTCATGAGGGGGTTGATACTTTAGTTCGATTTTTTCGGGATCTGGCTTTGTCATGGGTGGTGGGTTGTGTTTGGGTGGTGCATCTGGGGTAGTGGTGGTTGGTCTGGGGGCTGAGTTGGCTTTCGAGGTTTGCCCTGGGCGGTCTCGCGATTTTGACTTGGGGTTGTGTGTTGATTGTGAGTCGAGTTGCCAGTGCTTCGTGATGCGCCGAGCGGTGAGATTGCGACGTGATGGTCTGGGATGCTTGACTTAATCAAGGTCGTCGTTTCGGGTAAAGCTGGAGCTTTGGATGGGGCTTGGTCTGTGAGGTGAGGCGCTCGTTATGCCGCATGCGGCGACGACGTTGCGATTGCCCGAGGGAGTTGGAGTGCATGCTTGAGACCTAGCGACGACCGAGACTACAATATGAAGTTGAGGCCGCCTTGTTTTGGATAGCGGTTACGCAGCGCTCGAAGCATTGGGCTATTGGCCTTCAAATAAACGGTTTGAGTTCGTCCGATCCTATTGCGCGCGAGGTGCTGTATCTTTACGTTTAGACTCGTGGCGGTAGGGCACGAGAATCGAACTCGCCAGGGACGCCTCTCGGCGCCCCTCACCGGTTTTGAAGACCGGGCCGGCCACCAGGTCCGGAAGCCCTACCGTCTGCGATTACGCCGGACCCTGCGGACCCCGTCAACCAAGGGGCACGGGCGCGACTCACCGCGTCTTTTTCTGCGCCCGTCCCGCCTTCAATCCCGGCAAGCCCTTCACCAACGTCGTCACCAGCACCTGCGTCAGCTCCTCCGCGGGCGTGCCCGGGAACCCCGTGCATGTGAGCCTCAAGCTCACGATGCCGTGCACCCCCGCCCACAGCACCTCCGCGAGTTGCTCTGGCTTCGTGCCTTCCTCCAGCCTCCCGGTCGCCAGCAGGTCCACGAACACCTGCACCAGCACCCCGAATGCTCTCGGGCCCGGGCCTTCCGGGTGGTCTCCGAACAGGGCGGTGGAGAGCTTCGGGTCCTCCATGAAGATCAGCCGGTACGTCTCCGGGTGCTCCAGGCCAAAGCGGACGTAGGCCTCCGCTAGCTTGGGCAACCGCTCCAGCGGGTCTTCCACCTGGGCCGCGGGCTCCAGCATGGCCAGCAGGTCCTGGAAGCCGCGCACGCACAACTCCTTCGCGATGGCCTCCCGGTTCTCGAAGTGGAGGTAGAGCGTCGCCGGCGCGTACTCCACCGCGTCCGCCAGCTTGCGCATCGAGAGGGCAGGGAAGCCCTCCTTCACCACGATGTCCCGGGCGACTCGCAGAATCTGCTCGCGCAGCTCCGCTCGCTGTCGTTCCTTCCGTTCTGCAATCCCCATGCTCCCAGTGTAGGCCTTGACCCACTGAACGCCCAGCAGTAGATGAACGGCGTTCATGAACGGTGTTTACAAACCACTCGCCGTTCGGGAAAGGGAGCAGGACATGGGCACGGTTGCGTTGTTCGGCGCCACGGGCGTCGTCGGACACAGCATCGCGCAGGCGCTGTGGGGGCAGGGGCGGGGCTACCGCGTGGTGGGGCGCTCCCGGGAGGGACTCCAGCGGGAGTTCGGGGCGGACCCGCAGGCGGAGATCGTCACCTGGAATCCCGACGACATGGCCTCCATCCAGGCCGCGGCCCGGGGCGTCCAGACGCTCATCTATCTGGTCGGCGTGCCCTATTGGCAATTCCACCTCCACCCCGTGCTGATGAAGCGCACGCTCGACGCCGCCATCGCCGAGGGCGTGGAGCGCATCGTCTTCATCGCCAGCGTGTACCCCTACGGCCGGCCGCGCACGGACGTCGTCAACGAGTCCCACCCCCGCGTGCCGCACACGAACAAGGGCCGCTTGCGCAAGGCTCAGGAGGACCTGTTGCTCGCGGCGGACAAGGCGGGCTCCATCCAAGTCACCATCCTCCGCCTCCCGGACTTCTACGGCCCGGGCGTGGAGAACAGCTTCCTCCACCGCGCCTTCGTCGCGGCCTCACAGGGCAAGCGCGCCCAGCTCATCGGCCCCATCGACACGCCCCATGAGTTCGTCTACGTGCCCGACGTGGGGCCCACCGTGACGGCGCTCATGGACCATCCGGGGGCCTACGGCCGCTTCTGGAACCTCGGGGGCGCGGGCGTCACCTCCCAGGCGGCCCTGGTGGAGGACATCTACGCCCAGGCCGGCCACCCCGCGAAGTACTCAGTGCTGGGGCCGGGGATGGTGCGCCTCATCGGCCTCTTCAGCCCGTTCATGCGCGAGCTCGGGGAGATGCACTACCTGCACACCTCGCCCGTCATCATGGACGACTCGGCGCTGCGGGCGCTGCTCGGCGACATCCGGAAGACGCCGTACCGCGACGGCATCCGCCAGACGCTCGCGGCGCTCAGTCCAGCCCCCGTTGCCACAGGTCATCCTCATCCAGCCCCATGAGGTGACCGACCTCGTGCATGACGGTGATGCCAATCTGCTCGATGAGCTCCTCGCGGGTGCGGGCGAAGCGCTCCAGGTTCTTCTGGTACAGCACGATGGACGCGGGGACGTGGTCGAACGCGTTCGTCACGCTGCGCTCGCCCACCGCCAGGCCGCGGAACACCCCGAGGATGCTCGGTGACAGGGGAGGGTCCTCACCCAGCAGGTCTTCATCCGCCGGCAGGTCCTCCACCGCGATGGTGACGTTGTCCAGGTACTGCTTCGCGTGGCCGGGCAGGGACTGCACCGCGGCCTCCACCGCGCGGTCGAACTCGGCCTCGCCCAGCTCCACCGGCGGGAAGAACTCCGTCGGCACCAGCGCCTGGGCCTTGGCGAAGCGGCGCTGGGCCTCCTTCTCGTCGCCCCGGCGCTCCGCCATCAGCCCCAGGTACTGGTGAGCCCAGGCCTCGTCGGGCGTGTCCTTCAGCACCTTGTCGAAGGCGCCCTTCGCGTCGTCGAAGCGGCACAGCTCGAACAGGGCGATGCCCCGCTCCAACTGCGCGTCCACCGAGCGCGGCATGTGCCCCAGCGCCGCGTCCAGGCTCGCCAGGGCCGCGCGGCACTCGCCCACCTGGTTCAGGCCCATGCCCTCCAGGAGGAGGAACTCGTAGAGCAGCTCCACGTCGCCGGCCTTCTGCGCCAGGCGCTTGCCCTTCGCGCAGAAGCCCAGGCCTTCCTCCACGGCCTCCCGGTCCTCGCCCGCGCGGCAGATGAGGCAGTCCGCGGTTCCCAGGAGCACCTCCAGGTCGTCCGGGGACACCCTCAGCGCGGCGCCGAAGGCCCGGCCGGCTTCCTCCAGGCGGCCCAGCTCCACCAGGGCGGCGGCGCGCAGGTGCAGGGCGTCCACCGAGTCCGGGGCCTGGGCCAGGCCGCGGTCGGCGGCGGCCAGGGCCGCCTCGAAGTCGCCCGTCTCAAAGGCCTCTGCTGCCGCGTCCAGCGCCTCCATCCCGCTCACCCCCGTTCGCTTCGACGTCCGCATCCCCATGGGGCCGCGACATATGAAGCCGCGCACTTCGTTGTCAACGCCGCGCACGGCTGCTACGTTCCTTGGCCCGTCCTGGTGCGGCGCTCAGTCCCGTGAACATCCTTGTCGTCGACGACGATCTCGAACTCTGCACGATGCTCTCTCGCTTCTTGGAGATGCATGGGTTCACGGTCTACTCGGCGTCCGACGCGCTCCAGGCGCTCGACGTGCTGGAGCGCAACCAGGTCAGCATGGTCATCACCGACTACGTGATGCCCCATATGGACGGCATCCAGTTCACGGAGATGCTCAAGGCGGACCCCCGCTTCCAGAGCGTCCCGGTGCTGCTGATGACGGGCAGCGAGGACGGCTCGGTGACGGACCGCGGCCTGCGCAAGGGCGTGGCCCTGACGCTCCACAAGCCCCTGGACATGGGCCAACTGCTCACCCTGGTCCGCTTCGCGCAATAGCCCACGGCGCACCTCCCGGCAGGGTGCCTCGGGCCGTCCGCTCGCCTACACGGCTACCCTTCCTGGTTGACATCGTTCAGGCGGCCCTTATGTTGGCGCTCGCCATGGCCGAGTGCTAACGGCCCGTGTCGTACTAGTAAAATCCCCCAGTGAATTCAGGAGGTTGCGATGGCAGCGAAGGAAATTTTCTTCCATCAGTCCGCGCGTGAGGCCATCCTGCGCGGCGTCCGCACCCTGTCGGACGCGGTCGCGGTGACCCTCGGCCCCAAGGGCCGTAACGTGGTCATCGAGAAGAGCTTCGGCTCCCCCACGATCACCAAGGACGGCGTCACCGTCGCCAAGGAGATCGACCTCGAGAACAAGTTCGAGAACATGGGCGCGCAGATGGTGAAGGAGGTCGCGTCCAAGACCTCCGACAAGGCCGGCGACGGCACCACCACCGCCACGGTGCTGGCGCGCGCCATCTATGAGGAGGGCCTCAAGCTGGTGGCCGCCGGCCACAGCCCGATGGACCTCAAGCGCGGCATCGACAAGGCCGTCGAGGTCGTCGTGGGCGAGCTGAAGAGCCTGTCCAAGCCCACCGCCGACAAGAAGGCCATCACCCAGGTGGGGACCATCTCCGCCAACGGGGATGAGACCATCGGCGCCATCATCGCGGACGCGATGGAGAAGGTCGGCAAGGAGGGCGTCATCACCGTCGAGGAGGCGAAGGGCCTCGAGACGACGCTCGACGTGGTCGAGGGCATGCAGTTCGACCGCGGCTACGTGTCCCCGTACTTCGTGACCAACCGCGAGCGGATGGAGGCCGTCCTGGAGGACCCCTACATCCTCATCAGCGAGAAGAAGGTCTCGTCGATGCAGGACATGATTCCGCTGCTCGAGCAGGTGGCCCGCTCCGGCAAGCCGTTGATCATCATCGCCGACGACATCGAGGGCGAGGCCCTGGCCACCCTGGTGGTCAACAAGATCCGCGGCGTGCTGAACGTGTGCGCGGTGAAGGCCCCCGGCTTTGGTGACCGCCGCAAGGAGATGCTGCAGGACATCGCCGTCCTCACCGGCGGCACGGTGGTCAGCGAGGACCTGGGCCACAAGTTCGAGACGCTGACGCTGACCGACCTGGGCCGCGCCAAGCGCGTCACGGTGGACAAGGACAACACCACCGTCGTGGACGGCGTGGGCACGAAGGCGGCCATCGAGGGCCGCATCAAGCTCATCCGCACGCAGATTGACTCCGTCACCAGCGACTACGACCGCGAGAAGCTCCAGGAGCGTCTGGCGAAGCTGGTGGGCGGCGTGGCCGTCATCAACGTCGGCGCGGCCACCGAGACGGAGATGAAGGAGAAGAAGGCCCGCGTCGAGGACGCGCTGCACGCGACCCGCGCGGCCGTCGAAGAGGGCATCGTCCCTGGCGGCGGCGTGGCCTACCTCCGCGCGCTGCCCGCGCTGGAGAAGCTGAAGCCGGGCGGTGAGCAGGACTTCGGCGTGGCCATCATCCGCCGTGCGCTCCAGGAGCCGCTGCGGAAGATCGCCAGCAACGCCGGCGTCGAGGGCGCCGTGGTCATCAACAAGGTCCGCGAGGGCACCGGCGCGTTCGGCTACAACGCCCGCACGGAGGTCTACGAGGACCTGGAGAAGGCCGGCGTCATCGACCCGACGAAGGTGGAGCGCACCGCGCTGCAGAACGCCGCCTCCGTCGCCTCGCTGCTGCTGACCACCGAGGCCATGGTCGCCGAGCGCCCGAAGGGCAAGGCCAAGGGCGGCGGCGCTGGTGCCGGCATGCCGGACTACGGCGGCGACGACATGGACTACTGAGCCGCTCCGGAGGGCTCGGGACGTGAGTCCCGGGCCGTCTGGGCCTCGGCAGTCAACGGCCCCGGATGCCTCGTCAGGAGGCGCCGGGGCCGTTGTCGTTTCAGCGGGGACTGCCTGGCGGTCAGGGCACGCGGCCCACGACGCCGCCGGTGCCGCTCTCCTGCGACGTGTAGAGCAGGGTGTCGCCGTCCACCAGCAGGCCACCGGGCCCCACGCCCTCTGGGCCCACGGGCTCCAGGGCGCCGGGTGTGCAGGTGCTCACGCGGCGGAGGAAGCCCGTGCCGCCAGTGCTGACGTCCTTGAAGTAGAGCGTCCCATTCAGTTCCACCGGGAAGGCGGGCCCCTGGAGGTCCGTGGCGACGACTTCCGCCGCGCCGCCCTCGCGTGGCAGGCGCAGCACGCGGCCGTTTCCGCCGCCTCCTTCGGTGACGAGGAAGTGCGTGGGCGTGACTTCCAGCGAGGTGCCGGCGGTGATGGTGCCGTCGCGCAGCGTGGCCGGGGCACTGCCGTCCAGCGGCACGCTGTAGAGGCCGGGGCTCTCTCCCGCGGCGACCAGGAACCACACGTCCTGGCCCACCACGCGGGCTCCCCGCACCTGCGTGTAGCCCGTGCCGGCGTAGAGCTCCTGGCGGTTGCCGCCCGAGGCGTCCACGCGCACCAGCCGGCGGTGCGACGTCGCGATGACCACCACGTCCCGGTCACCCATCCGCGCGGGCAGGACGTCCGTGCCGCCAATGGTGACATTGTTCACCGTGGCATCGAGCGGCCGTGCGTCCTTCGCGCCCGTCGCCTTGTCCACCCGCCACAGCCCGTCCAGGTCGAGCACGTAGACGGAGTCCGACACCACGGCGATGGCATCCGGCGCCCGGAAGCCCGTGGCCAGGGACACCGTGTCACCGCCCGCGCGTGGCAGCCGGAGGAGCCGCCCGGGGCCCGGCTGGGGCTGCTGCGGATTCAGGGAGTGGGACTCGGCGATGTAGAGGTCCGTTTCGTCCGCCGCGAGCCTGCGGGGCGTGTTCAACCCGGTGAGCAGTGGGGTGCCCGGACCCGAGGCGAGCGGCTCGCAACCCGCGTCGCCGCTGCCCGCATCGTCTGTCCTGGTGCCCGCGTCGTCTGTCCCGGTGCCCGCGTCGCCACGGCCCGCGTCCGGCCCGTCCTGCATCGGCGGCTTGTCGGAGGAGCAAGCAACACCCAACAGCAGGACGGACAGGAGCGCGAGTCTCATGGGGTCTCTCGTTTGAATGCGCGGTTCAACTCTCGGCTGAGCGCCGAGGCGTCGGACATCAGCTTGGGGAGGCACGCGGCGGCGCCCGCACGGAGGGACTCCAGCGCCGTCTCCATGGTGAGGTGCTCGGCCAGCACGACGAAGGGAGCGCCCTGGGCCAGCGCCTTGCCCAGCTCCAGCGCCTTGCGCCCGTAGGCGGGCGTGAAGTCCCAGCTCACCACCACGCCCGCGGGCGGCTCCAGCGCGGCCAGCTCCGTCGTCGTCAGGATGCGCGCCTCCAGTCCCACCAGGGACAGGGCGTGGGTGATTTGCGCCGCCGCCGCCGGGTTGTCCTCCAGCACGTCCACCCGGCGCATCGCGGGGTTCGTCTCCAGCGGCGCGGGGGCGGGCTTCCGGGCCAGCGTGGAGCGCAGCAGGGCGCGCACCTCGCGGATGTCGTCGAAGGGCTTGAGCAGGTAGTCCACCACGCCCAGCTCCAGCGCCTGCTGTGTCGTCACCAGCGACGGGTAGCCCGTCATCAGGATGACGCGCGAGTCCGTGTGCCGCCGCCGCGCCTGCTGCGCCAGCTCCAGGCCGGACATGCCGGGCAGGTTCTTGTCGGTGACGATGAGGTCCACCGGCGCCTGTTGCAGCAGGTCCAGGGCCTCCTCGCCGCTTGCCGCTTCGATGATCTCGCACTCCTTGCCCATCAGGTCGCGGAAGACCATGCGGATGATGATTTCGTCATCCACCACCAGGACCCGGTGCTTCTGCGTGGGCGGCGCGTCCGTCGCGGGGAAGAGCACGCGGAACACGGTGGCCGGGGGCGGGACGTCGCGAATGACGCCCTGCGGGGCCAGCTCGAGGCGCGCGTGGTGCTCGCGGGCGATGCGCTGGCACACCGACAAGCCCAGTCCGGTGCCTCGATTGTTGGCGGTGATGTAGGGCTCGAAGATGCGCGCTCGCAGCTCCTCGGGGATGCCCGGACCCCAGTCCGCCACGTAGAGGGCAGGGGAGGGGCCCTCCATCGTGAGCACCACCTTCACCCGGCCGCGCCCCGCCATGGCGTCGCGCGCGTTGTTGAGCAGGTTCAGGGTGAGCTGTTCAATGAGGCGCGCGTTGCCCTGGATGGTGATGTCCTCCGGGGCTTCCACCTCCAGGGAGATGCGCGAGGAGTCCGGGTTGATGCTGAAGTGCTTCGCCGCCGCCCAGATGGGGGCCGCCAGGGAGAGGCGCTGTTGGGACGCCGGTCGCTCGCTCGACAGGCGGATGAAGTCGGAGACGATCTGCTCCATCCGCTCCACCTGGGCCAGCAGCAGGCGCAGGGGCCCGGGGGCGGCGCCGTCCTCCGCGAGGAGTTGGGCGTAGGCCTTCACGCCGAGCAGCGGTTGTCGCAGCTCGTGCAGCACCTCCGCCGCCAGCTGAGAGGTGTGCGCTCCCGCACGTTGCAGCGCCGCCGCCGCTGTTCGCGCGGCCGTCAGGTCCCCTGCCTCCACGGCCTGGAGCAGTTGGGCGAGCGGCACGGGTGTTTCCATGTGACGAGCATGGCGGAGGCAACCGCTTGTACGCAACGCACCTGGAGGGAATCCGTTGACCCGGACCGTGCCGGCACGGATGCTGGCCGCGTTCTCATCGCACCGTCCGGAAATCCGGATATCGCGACACCGGCCTCGGGAGGGCCTTCATGCCGCAGACCAACCCGTTCCACTCGCTGGTCCCCCGCAAGATGACGGACACCGAGCTGGCCCGCTCCATCCGTCTCAACATCGAGGCGGAGCTGGACGCCATCAACCTCTACGCGGCCCATATCGACGCGACGGACAACGAGGACGCCAAGGCCATCCTCCAGCACGTCATGGACGAGGAGCGCGAGCACGCCGCCCTCTTCTGGGAGCTCATCGCCCGGTTGGATCCAGAGCAGGCCGCGCACGCGAAGGAGGCCGTGGAGAAGTACCGGCTCATTACCTCCGGCGCGTCGCACGAGGCCGTGGAGGCCGTGGGCAAGGAGGGCGCGGCGCCGTCTCCGGCGGACGTCACCCCGGAGAAGCGCCTCACCGTGGGCAGCCTGCGCCGGTAGCCGTCAGGACGCGGAGTGGGCCTGCCGGCGCTCGGCCGGTGGGGCCTCCAGGTCCTTCGCCGCCATGTAGACGACGTTCCGCGAGCCCCGCTTGCCGCGGTACATGGCCCGGTCCGACAGGTCCAACAGCGTGGCCTTGTCCTGGGCGTGCTCGGGGAAGCTGGCCACGCCGATACACGTGGTGAGCTTGAGCGACAGGCCTTCGCGCGCCAGGAAGTTGTGCGTCTCCATGGTGCGTCGGATGCGCTCGGCCACCTTGAGCGCGCCGCCGGAGTCGGTGTTGCGCAGCACCACCACGTATTCGTCTCCGCCGTAGCGCGCGACGACGTCGTGGTCTCTCACGCAGCCCTTCACCACGCGCGCCGCCTCCACCAGCACCTTGGAGCCCACGAGGTGGCCATGGGTATCGTTGATGGACTTGAAGTGGTCCAGGTCCAGGAACAGCAGGCTGAAGGTGCGCTGTGACTGGAGCGCGTCCTGGACCTCGCGGTCCACCACCAGGTGCAGGTAGCGGGTGTTGAACAGGCGCGTGAGGTCGTCGACGTACGCCAGGTCCTCCACCGCGGCGAAGCGGCCGAGGTTGCGCAGCGCGAGCGCCCAGTTGCGAACCAGGAAGCTGGCCGTCTCGCCCGCCCACTCCGCGCCCGTGCCGCCGAAGAAGAGCACCGCGTGTCCCAGCACGGCGTCACCCTCCAGCGCGGGGAAGGAGATTGCGCGAGGAAAGGGCGCGTCCATGCCGTCCAGCTCGCGCGGACCGCGTTCGTTCGTCAGGCGTTCGATGAGCTCGGCGATGAGCGGCTCTTCCAGCGCGGTGGACAGGCCGCTGGTGCCGTGGCGCCGCAGCGCGAAGGCAGAGTCGCGCTCCAGCAGGACCACGGCGCTGGCGGAGGCCATGCTCTGCAGCGCGCTGGCGGTGGCCGAGGCCAGCTTCTCGCGGTCCAGGGTGGTGGCGATGCGTTGCCCCGCCTCCAACATGGCCACATGGCGGCGCAGCGACGCGTTCTCCTGCATCAGGTCGCGCGTGGTGAGCGCTCGGCGCACGGCGTGCTGCAGGGCCTCCGGGGCCACCGGCTTGACGAGGTACTCCGCGGCGCCGCTCTTGATGGCGCGCACGGCGGGGTCCACCTTCTCCAGGCCAGTGATGACCACCACCTCCACGCCCGGGTGATGTTCCCGCACGTGCCGCAGGACCTCCATGCCGTCACCACCGGGGAGGATGAGGTCCGTCACCACCGCGTCGAAACGGTCGCCTGCGAGTGCTTCCTTTGCCTCTTGTAGCGTGCCCACCGCCGTGACGGCGTGTCCCACGGCGGTGAGGTAGTCGCCGTACAGGGTGCGGGCGATCTTTTCGTCGTCGACGAGGAGGATTCGCGCCATCTCCCATCGGCTTAGCACCAACCGATGGAAGGCTGCTAGGGTCGGCCCCCGTGTCCCCCTTCGAAAGCGGCCGTCGGCTCTGCCTTCTCGTTGAGGCCGGGGAAACCCGTTACGCCGTGGAAGCGACGTCTGTCATGGAAGTAGCGATGCCGGGCGCCAACGGCAGCAGCCTGCGGGGTGTGCTGGAGGTGAAGGACCTCTGCGCGCTGCTGGGCGGGCCGCCCGAGGAAGGCCCGGGCATGGTGGTGGTGCTCGACGTGAGTCCCACCCTGGCGGTGCGCGTGCGCTCCGTGGTGGAGGTGGCGGACGTGGCCCGCGCGCCGTTCTTCCTGCTGCCACCGGGATTGGCGGACTCGCTGGCTCCGCTGAGCCGGGGCGCCGTGCTGCACAAGTCGCGGCTGTACCTGGAGCTCATCGCGGAGGCGCTGCCGCACCGGGTGGGGTCGATGTCGCCGGCGGTTGCCGCCCGGCCCGTGCACTGGGCGGAGGCGGCTCCGGACCGCGCGCTCGTCTTCGAGTCTCAGAGTCGATTGTTCGGAGTCCCCCTGGGTCTGGTGTCGCAGGTCATCAGCCGGGGAGAGGCCTTCTGCGTCCTGCCCGTGCCGAGTGGACCGGTGGCTGGTATTTTTCCGCATGATCAGGTGCTGTGGCCCGTCTGCTCGGTCCCCGCGTTGCTGGGGGAAGCGCCCGTGCCGGAATCCTTCATCGTCCTCACGGAACTGGCCGGGCGGAACGTGGGGCTGACGGCCACGCGGGTGCTCGGCGTCATGCAACGATTCGAGCCGGACGACACCGCGGGGAGCTTCCGTGCTCCCGGGTTGAGCGAGCCTGTGGCGTTCCTGGACCTGCAACGCATGTTTTCTTGATCGTCCCAGAGGGCAACTCGTAAGCTGCCCCGCTTGTCAGACTGCCGCGAGTCAACCCTCGCGGCGGGAATCACCAACGAATTCAGGGGAGTGGATGCTCCCCGAGGCCCGAACCGATGCCCAAGAATCTGCTGGTCGCCGATGACTCGCTCACCATCCGCAAGGTGATCGGGATGATCTTCGCGACCGAGGACTTTCAGGTGACCGCGGTGGACAACGGGCTGGACGCCATCTCCCGCACCCGCGAGCTGCGTCCGGACGTCGTCCTCGCGGACGTCATGATGCCGGGCAAGAGCGGCTATGAGGTCTGCGAAGCGCTGAAGAACGACCCGGCCACCCAGGGCATCCCGGTGGTGCTGCTGGCCGGCACGTTCGAAGCGTTCGACGAGAATCGCGCTCGCGCCGCCCGCGCTGATGACCACGTCACCAAGCCCTTCGAGAGCCAGGTGCTGCTCGACAAGGTGAAGGCGCTGGTCGGCCAGAAGTCCAACACGATGCCCGCGTCGGCCGCCACGCAGGTGCGCCACGCGGCTCCTCAGCCCGCCGCGGCGCCCGCGCCCGTTGCCGCCGCTGCTCCGCCGGGGGCCCGTCCCGCGCCTCCGCCGGGGGCTCGTCCGGGTGTTCCTCCAGGGCCGGGCGTGCCGCGTCCGCCGGGCGCGGGTGTGCCGCCGCCGGGCGCGCGTCCTCCGGGACCTGGGATGCCGCCAGGCATGGCGCGTCCTCCGGGGCCGGGAATGCCGCCGCCGGGTGCGCCGGGCGCGCCGCGTCCTCCGGGACCTGGGATGCCGCCGGGCATGGCGCGTCCTCCGGGGCCGGGCGTGCCTCCGGGCGCGCGTCCTCCGGGGCCTGGGATGCCGCCGGGCGCCCGTCCGGGTGTGCCGCCTCCGCCGGGTGGTCCCGCGCCGGGCCTTCCGCCGCGTCCGGGAATGCCGCCGGGCGCCGTGGCGCGTCCGGGCGTGCCGCCTCCGCCGGGTGGTCCCGCGCCGGGTGGCTTCGCGCGTCCGCCGGTTGGCGCGCCGCAGCCTCCTCCTGGAGCGGCGCCGCAGCCCGCCGCGCGGGGCAGGGATCCGTTCGGGTTGGGGGCGCCCGCGCCCGCCGCGGCCCAGCCGTCCATCAGCATCGAGGACTCGCTGCCCGACCAGGGTGACGCGGAGGAGATCTCGCTGGACATCGCCACCCCCGCGCCCGTCGCGGCCAGGCCGGCGAGCGCCCGTGCGCCTGCCGCGGATGGGGGCGAGGCCCTGCTGCGCGAGGCGCTTTCGAAGGCTTCCCGCGAGGTCATCGAGAAGATTGCCTGGGAGGTGGTACCGCAGTTGGCGGAGACCATCATCCGTGAGGAGCTCGAGCGGCTCATCAAGGACCGAGAGACCCAGCACTGAGGCGCCTGGCGCCGTAACCTCCTGACCTTTGCCGGCCCCGGTCTCCGGGGCCGGCCGTTTTCAATGACCGATACCACTGAACTTTCGAAGGCCTACGAGCCCACCGAGGTCGAGGCTCGCCGCTACGCGTTCTGGCTGGAGCGCAACTACTTCCGCGCCGAGGCGCCCTCCGACAAGCCGCCGTTCTCCATGGTGCTGCCGCCGCCCAACGTCACGGGCAGCCTGCACATCGGTCATGCGCTGACGGCCACCATCCAGGACATCCTCATCCGCTGGAAGCGGATGAGCGGCTTCAACGCCCTGTGGCTCCCAGGTACGGACCACGCCGGCATCGCCACGCAGATGGTGGTGGAGCGGGAGCTGAAGCAGACGGAGGGGAAGAGCCGCCACGACCTGGGCCGCGAGGCCTTCCTCGAGCGCGTCTGGGAGTGGAAGGGCAAGTTCGGCGCTCGTATCGGCGAGCAGCACCGCTACCTGGGCGCGTCCCTGGACTGGAGCCGCGAGCGCTTCACCATGGACGAGCAGTCCTCCGCCGCGGTGCGCGAGGTCTTTGTCCGGCTGTACGAAGAGGGCCTGATGTACCGGGCCCAGAAGCTCATCAACTGGTGTCCTTCGTGCCACACGGCGCTCAGCGACCTGGAAGTGGAGCACCAGGAGAAGAACGGCTCCATCTGGCACATCCGCTACCCGGTGAAGGACACCGACCGCACGCTCACCGTGGCCACCACGCGCCCGGAGACGATGCTGGGCGACACCGCCGTGGCCGTCCATCCGGAGGACGAGCGCTACCAGGACCTGATTGGCAAGCACGTGGTGCTGCCGCTCAGCGGCCGCGAGATTCCCATCATCGCGGACGCCGAACTGGTGGATCCGAAGTTCGGCACCGGCGTGGTGAAGGTCACGCCCGCGCACGACTTCAACGACTACCAGACGGGCCTGCGTCACAAGTTGCCGATGCTGTCCATCTTGGACGAATCGGCCCGGATGACGAAGGAGACCGGCAAGTACGCCGGCCTGGATCGCTTCGAGGCGCGCAAGCAGGTGCTGGCGGACCTCCAGGAGCAGGGGCTGCTGGAGAAGGAGGAGCCGCACAAGCTGTCCGTCGGCACGTGCCAGCGCAGCACCACGGTGGTGGAGCCGCGCCTGTCGCCGCAGTGGTTCGTGAAGATTGAACCGCTGGCGAAGCCGGCCATCGAGGCGGTGGAGCAGGGCCGCACGAAGTTCGTCCCCGAGTCATGGACGAACACCTACTTCCACTGGATGCGCAACATCCACGACTGGTGCGTCAGCCGCCAGCTCTGGTGGGGCCACCAGATTCCCGCGTACTACTGCACCGCGTGCAGCCCTCGGTTGGGGGACGACACCGACCTGCCGCTGGATTCCGCGACGGTGAAGGTGGGCGGCGTGGACTTCGCGCGCGCGGAGCCGATTGTCGCGCGTGAGCAGCCCTCGTCCTGCCCGAAGTGCGGCGGCGCCACGTTCATCCAGGACCCGGACGTGCTGGACACGTGGTTCTCGTCCGCGCTGTGGCCCTTCTCCACGCTGGGCTGGCCGCGCAACACGCCGGAGCTCCAGACGTTCTACCCGACGTCCGTCATGGAGACGGGCCACGACATCATCTTCTTCTGGGTCGCCCGGATGATGATGATGGGCCTGCACTTCATGGGGGATGTGCCCTTCCGCACCGTGTACCTGCACGCGATGGTGCGCGACGAGAAGGGCGAGAAGATGTCGAAGACGAAGAAGAACGTCATCGACCCCTTGGACGTCATCCTCGGCGCCCCCGCGGACAAGCTTGAGCCGACGCTCAGGAACAAGTTCCCGCAGGGCATGCCTGCCTTCGGCGCGGACGCGCTGCGCTTCACGCTCGCGTCGCTCACCCAGCAGGGCCGGGACATCAAGCTGTCCATGGACCGGATGGCTGGCTACAAGGCCTTCTGCAACAAGCTGTGGAACGCCAGCCGCTTCGCCCTGATGAACATGGGCGAGTTCACGCTGGATGAGCGTCCTCTGAAGGAGCGTCCGTTGACGCTGGCGGACCGCTGGATTCTCTCGCGGCTCCAGCGCGCCACCACTGAGGCCCGCGCCTCGCTGGAGACGTACGGCTTCGCCGAGGCGGCCTCCACGCTGTACCAGTTCCTGTGGGCCGAGTTCTGCGACTGGTACATCGAGCTGGCCAAGGGCTCGCTCTACGGCACCGATGAGCAGGCGAAGGACTCCGCGCGCGCGGTGCTGGTGTACTCGCTGGATCGCATCCTGCGGCTGCTTCACCCGTTCATGCCGTTCATCACTGAGGAGATCTGGCAGAAGCTGCCGATGTCCCGGTCGGTGGACAGCATCATGATCGCGTCGTACCCGGAGCCCGACGCGGACCTGGTGGACGAGGCCGCCGAGGCGGAGATGGCCCCGGTCATCGCCTCCATCGAGGGCCTGCGCACCATCCGCGGCGAGAGTAACCTGTCGCCCGCGACGAAGGTGAAGGCGGTGGTGCAGAGCCCGGACGCTCGCACGCGCGAGCTGCTGGAGCGCTGGCGCGCGTACCTGATGCCGCTGGCCGGCCTGTCCGACGTGGAGATTGGTGCGCCCGGCACCAAGCCGCCGCAGGCCGCCGCCTTCGTGGGCACGAACCTGGAAATCTACGTGCCGCTGGCGGGTCTCATCGACCTGGACGCGGAACGCGACCGCCTCCGCAAGGAGATTGCGCGCACCGAGCAGGAGGCCGCCGGTGTGCTGCGCAAGCTGGAGAACCCCAACTTCGTGGCCAAGGCGCCCCCGGACGTGGTCGAGAAGGACCGCGCCCGCGTGGAGGAGTTGAAGGAGCGCAAGGCCAAGCTTCAGGACCATCTGCAGCGCATTGCCCCGGAGCCCGCCATGCCCGCAGCGCCGCCGTCCGAGAGCCGCACGCCGACCGAAAGCGTTGAGCCGACCGAGGCCGACATCGTGACTGAAGCCGACGTCGCGACCGAGCCCATCACGCCGCCCGAGAGCGCTGCTCGATTAGAGACGCCGCCTCCGGCCGAGGGGGGCGCTGAATACGAGACGCTCGCCGAGTCCACCGAGGAGGAGGAGGAAGCCGCTGCTCCGGCCGAGGTGAAGGCCGCGCCGGATGCGGAAGCCGAGGGGAACGTCGACCTGGCGGAGGAGTTGAAGGACGAGCTCGAGGCCGTGGGCGGCGTGCCCGAAGCCGCGGACCCCCAGGTGCAGGACGCCCTGGAGAAGCTGCGCGCGGGGACGAAGGAAGGCCTGTCTCCGGCCGACCATCATGACCTCGGCGTTGCGTACATGAGCATGGGCCTCGTCGACGACGCGATGCGGGAGTTCAACACGGCGCGCGCCGGTGGCGACGCCCGTGAGGCGCCCGCCGCCGCCGAGCAGACGGTGGCCTCCACCGCGAAGGCCGTGGTGAAGGCCACCCTGGCCGCCGTGAAGAAGGCGTCGTCCATCGCGAAGGAGACGGTGGTGGAGGCTGTCTCCGCGTCCGGCGAGGATGAGGAGCCTGCCGCTCCGGCGAAGGCGCGTCCCGCGAAGAAGGCTGCGGGCAAGAAGGCGCCTGCCGTCGCGAAGGAGGCTCCGGCCCAGAAGGCCGCGGGCGCGAAGGGCGCTGCCAAGAAGGCCGCTGCGAAGAAGGCTCCGGCCAAGGGCGCGAAGGGCGCTGCCAAGAAGGCCGCTGCGAAGAAGGCTCCGGCGAAGGGCGCTGCCAAGAAGGCCGCTGCGAAGAAGGCTCCGGCCAAGGTCGCCGCGAAGAAGGCTGCCACGAAGAAGTCCGCCGCGAAGAAGGCGCCTGCCAAGGGCGCGGCGAAGAAGGCCGCTGCGAAGAAGGCTCCGGCCAAGGTCGCCGCGAAGAAGGCTGCCACGAAGAAGGGGGCCGCGAAGAAGGTCGCTGCCGCCAGCAAGAAGCCGGTGAAGAAGGCGGCGGGCCGGAAGGCTCCCGCGAAGAAGGGCACCGGGGCGAAACCCAAGGCGCGGGCAAAGGCCCGGCGGTAGCAGGAGGAGACGTGCAGCAGCAGGATTACCTCGACCGGCTCATCGCGCTCGCACTCGATGAGGACCTGGGGGCGGCGGGTGACGTCACCTCGCAGGCCCTCATCCCTCCTGACTACGAGGGCAGCGCGGAACTGGTCGCCAAGGAGCAGTTGGTGCTCGCGGGACTGGATGCCTTCGTCCGTGTCTTCAAGACGGTCGACCCGAACGTCGAGGTGGAGCTGTTGCGCCGCGACGGTCAGGAGATCAAACCGAAGATGGTCGCCGCGCGGTGTCACGGACGGATGCGCTCGCTGCTCGCGGCGGAGCGCACCGCGCTCAACATCGTGCAGCGGGCCGCGGGCATCGCGACGCTGGCGCAGCAGGCCGTCACGTCCGTGCGTGGCTCCAATCTGCGCGTCCTGGACACGCGGAAGACGCCGCCGGGAATGCGCACGGTGGCCAAGGAGGCCGTCCGCATGGGCGGTGCCTCCAACCACCGCTTCGGCCTCTTCGACGGCGTCCTCATCAAGGACAACCACATCGCCGCCGTGGGTGGTTCCATCGCGGAGGCGCTGCGCCGCGCGAAGCTCAACGGGCCTCGGCTGACGAAGGTCGAAATCGAGGTCACCAACCTCAAGCAGCTTGCGGAGGCCATCGAGCACGGCGCCGACGTGGTGATGCTCGACAACATGGACGACGCGCAGATTCGCGAGGCCGTGAAGCTGGCGGCGGGCCGCGTGCCGCTCGAGGTGTCGGGCGGCGTCACGCTGGACCGGCTGCCTCGGTTGGCGAAGCTGGGCATCGACTTCGTGTCCATGGGCGCGCTGACGCACTCCGCGCGGGCCATGGACCTGTCGCTGGAAATCACCGCCGCGGCGAAGCGGCCCGCGCGCAGCAAGCAGCCGAAGCCGGCGTAGCGCGCGGACACGGAGGCGCTCCTAGCTCCAGCGCCTCCGTGTCGAAGGGCGTCCCGGCATCCCGCCTGGACGCGCGGAGCCTGTCCTTCACGGAACGCGGACCGGAGCGGACGGCGCCGTCAGAGCGCGTGTCCGCCACGCTGACGCGTTCGCTCACTTGCCCGTGAGGACCTCCGCGCGGGGCTTGCCCTCCGCCGAAGCGGGCATGCCCATCTCCATCAGCGCCGACAGGGTGGGGGCGAAGTCCACGGGGTCGATCTCCTCCAGGTACATGCCCGGCTTCACGCCCTTGCCCGCGAAGACGACGGGCACTTGTGAATCATAGGAATGCGGCGTGCCGTGGCTGGTGCCGGTGGGGATGTAGTGGAGCATGTGGAAGGGCCGGAGCATGAAGAGCACGTCGCCGCTGCGCCCGGGGTAGTAGCTCTTGCGCATGAGCGTCAGGTAGCCCTCGGTGTCCGGCGCGGTGAACAGGTCGTCATTAGCCACAGCCGTGATGACCGACGGGTGCTTCGCCAGCCACGCCGCCGCCGCGCGCCGCACCGCCGCGTCCACTGAGCCCCCCTGGTGCGTCTTGCCGCCCAGGTACACGTCCAGCTGTTCGAGCGTGGCCGTCACGTCGCCGCCGAACTGCTGACGCAGCGCCTGCGTCAGGCTCTCCGCCAGCTCCTTCGAGCTCACGCGCCTCGCGGCGAGCCCCTTGGCGGCCCACTGCTCCGGCATCGCCGCGCCGCCGTGGTCCGCAGACAGCGCGATGACCAGGTTGCCGCGTCCTCCCGCGGCGCGCTCGGCCGCGGCGATGAGGTTGCCCATCGCCTTGTCCAGCCGCAGCAGCGTGTCCTGCATCTCCCACGAGTAGGGCCCGTACTCATGGAACACCAGGTCCGTGCTGCTGAAGCTCACGGCCAGCAGATCGGGCACGTCGTCCTGGCCCAGTCCCTCGCCGGCGATGGCCGCCTTGGCCGCCTCCACCAGCAGGTCATGCGAGTCCGGTGAGAGGGCGAACGCCTGGTAGAAGGCAGGGCCCGGCGACGGCAGCCCGCCGTCCAGCGGGTGGGGGAAGGTGAGGCCCAGGCCGTAGACGTCTGCCTCAGCGAGGCCTTCGTCCTCGCCCACGTACTCCGCGGCCGGCCGCATCAGCTCCCACTTCTTGCCGAAGGACGCCTCCGGCAGCTTCCGCGCGTTCAGCGCCTTCAGCCACGCCGGGAACTCCTTCGTGTACCAGGTGCCGGTGACGAACTTCCCCTCGCCCTTGTCGAACCACCACGCCTGTCCCGCACGCCCGGCCAGGGCGATGGCCGCGTGGGGTTTGATGGACAACGCCACCGCCTTGCCACGCTCCTGCGTCGTCACGCGCAGCCGGTCCGCCAGCGTCTCCACCATGAGGTGGGCGGGGCCGGAGTCCTGGCCCGGCTTCAGCGGCACCTCCAGCACCGGATGGGCCGCGTCCGCGAAGGCCATCACGCGCTTCATCGTCGAGCGGTCCACCCACCGGTTGTCCACGATGCCGTGCCGCCAGGGGTTGGCGCCCGTGGAGAGGGTGGCGTGGCCGGGCGCGGTGCGGCATTCGGCGTAGCCGTAGCGCGCATAAGGAAAGTACGCGCCCTGGTTGAGGAGCTGGTGCAGGCCGCCCTTCAGGCGCGGACGGTTGCGTAGCAACACGTCGCTGCCGAGCGCGTCCACGCTGATGACGAGCGTCAGCCTGGGAGGTCGGGCAAAAGCGGGCAGGGTGGCCAGCGCCACGGCGAGGGAAAGTGCGCGAATCATTGGGATGAGAACCATCTCCGCCGGGATGGTGAGAAGCAACCAACAACGCGTGTCACTGCTTGGACGCCGCACATCGCGCTGTTAGGGTCGCTCGATTCATGGTCGAGGCCCGCCTTCGCGTCATCTACGGCGACACTGATCAGATGGGTGTCGTCTACTACGCGAATTACTTCCGCTATTTCGAGTTCGCGCGCAGTGAGTACTTCCGCGCCCGGGGTGGCAGCTACGCCGAGCTGGAGCGCTCTGGTGCCCTGCTACCCGTGGCCGAGGCGAGCTGCCAGTACAAGGCATCCGCGCGCTACGACGATCTGTTGGTCATCCAAACCACCGTGAGTGAGTTGCGCCGCGCCTCCATCGTGTTCACCTACGCGCTGTTTCGTGACGGTGCGCCACGCACGCTGCTCTGCACCGGTATGACCCGTCATGCCTGCGTGGGGCGGGACGGCAAGCCGACGCGGCTGCCGGACTCCCTCATCCGGCTGCTCGAAACGACCGGGCCTTCCCCGGGCTCTTCCCCTTCCACCTGAACCCTTCCGGCATACGCAAGGAGCACACACATGGATCGCAACCTGGCAATGGAGGTCGTGCGCGTCACCGAGATGGCGGCCATCGCCTCCGCACGACTGATGGGCCGCGGCAACAAGGACGAGTCGGATCAGGCCGCCGTGGACGCCATGCGCCGCGCCTTCGACGCGCTGCAGATTGATGGCACCGTCGTCATCGGCGAGGGCGAGCGCGACGAGGCGCCCATGCTCTACATCGGCGAGAAGGTGGGCAAGCGTGGCGAGGGTGCGCCCGAGGTGGACATCGCCCTGGACCCGCTGGAGGGCACCAACCTGTGCGCCTACGGCCGTCCGGGTTCCATCGCCGTGGTGGCCATGGCGGGCAAGGGCGGGCTGCTCAACGCCCCCGACACGTACATGGAGAAGATGGCCGTGGGCCCGCGCGCCCGGGGCGCCATCGACCTGCGCAAGACGCCCACGGAGAACCTCCGCTCCATCGCGGAGAAGATGAAGGTCTATGTGGAAGACCTCACGGTGGTGGTGCTGGACCGCGAGCGTCACACCGACCTCATCAAGGAGATTCGCGCGGCGGGCGCCCGCATCCGGCTCATCGAGGACGGTGACGTGGCCGGCGCCATCGCCACGTGTTTCGAGGACACGGGCGTGGAGGTGCTGATGGGCATCGGCGGCGCGCCCGAGGGCGTCATCGCCGCGGCGGCCATCCGCGCCACCGGCGGTGACATGCAGGGCCGGCTCGTTCCCCGCAACCAGGGCGAAATCGACCGCGCCAGGTCGATGGGCATCACCGACATCTCGAAGATCTACACCGCCGAGGAGCTGGCCAAGGGCGAGGTCATGTTCGCCGCCTCCGGCGTCACCACCGGCGACTTCCTCAAGGGCGTGCGCTTCTTCGGCGGCGGCTGCGAGACGCACTCCGTCGTCATGCGCAGCAAGACGGGCACCGTCCGCTTCATCCAGTCGGTGCACAAGTTCGACAAGAAGCCGGGGTACGCTTTCTAGGCCGCAGCTCCCACCCTGACTCACGTCCCCTGGAGACACCCATGCCTGGCGCCTCGCGAACCATCATCGTCAACGCCCCCATCGAGAAGGTCTTCGACGTCATCACCCAGTACGAGCGGTACCCGGAGTTCCTTCCCGAGGTGAAGGGCATCCGGACCGAGAACCGCAAGGGCAACACGGTGGACGTCCACTACAAGGTGGATGTGGTGAAGACCATCAACTACTCCATCCACGTCACGGAGGAGCGGCCCACCCGCATGTCCTGGACCTACATCAAGGGCGAGTTCATGAAGGACAACCAGGGCAGCTGGGTCCTGGTGCCCGAGGGCGAGGGCAAGACGAAGGCCACCTACACCGTGGAGATGGCTCTGGGCGCGCTGGTGCCCAAGAGCGTCGTCTCCGCGCTGGTGGAGACCTCGTTGCCGAAGATGCTGGACGCCTTCAAGCGCCGCTTCGAGGCGCCCTGAATCACACCTCCGGGCGGCGTCTTGGCGGGCGACTCCACCATCGCCCGCCGGCCGCCAGGAGTCTTCGGAGACCCGGATGCTCCGCGCGCCATAGCAGGCGGGCGGACGAGGCCGAATCGAAGGGGCTTGCGACGCCGGATACGAGGAGTATGCCCATGGGACGGTCCGCTTGCGGGCCGCTTCGAGGGCATTAAAATGAACACCATCCCGATGGATTTTCGGCCTCCACGACATTTCTGCCCTGGGTGCCCTGGCCTGGGTGTCGGGTGGCAGACGGGCAACCGTGCGAGATGGCTGCAACGTACCCAGCGCGGAACCGGGGTTCTTAATTTGCATCTGATATTGATGGAAATGGTATTGGGGCGGGATGGGCGTACATCGGGGTACGTAGGCTGAGGGAGACGGAAAACCCATGCTCGACGCCTTCATCATTGAAGAAATCAAGCGCCGTGAGCGCCGCCGTGAGGAGCATGACAGGCCGGTGGTGGAGCTTCCGCTCCCCGTGCCGGATGACCGCCCGCGTCGCCGCACGGAGACCGAGGACGACAAGCCCCAGCGGGGCGTAGTGGTCATCGACCTGCTGTCCTGACCCTGGCGAGCGGCCTGACGGCCGCGCCAGTGTGTCCCCGAGCCCGCGGTGGCGGTCCTTCCCAGGACGGCCCCGCGGGCTTCGCGCATTCAGGAGCCCTCAGGCGTTGCTCAGGGCCAGCAGGTGCCGGGGGTGATAGACATCCCACAGCGGCCCCTTGACGGTGCTCAGGGCCTCCAGGACCTGCTTTCGCCACTCCTCGGGCAGGGCCTGCTCGCCATGGAAGGCGCCCAGGAGCGCGCCGGTGATGGTGGCGTGGGCCTCCGTGTCGCCGCCCCGGTGGACGACGTCCAGGAGCGCGGCCTCGGCGCTGGGGGCGTGGAGCAGCTCCCAGAAGGCCAGCCGGAAGGCGACGCGCACCGCGTGCAGGGGACGGTGGAGGTGCAGCTCCGGCCCGTACAGCATCGGGTCCTCTTGCTGGGCGATGGCCAGGTCCTCGCGCAGGAGCGACGCGGCGAAGGACACCTCCTGCACATAGTCACTGGCGGAACGTCCGAGCGCCGCGCCGGCGAGCAGCAGGCCCGACTCCGCGGCGGGGATGAGGTCGGCGGCCTTGAGGCCCGCGCCATGGGTGACGGCATGGCCAATGGCCGCGTTGAAGGCCGCGCAGGCGAGCTGGCAGCGCGGGTCGAAGTGGGTGAGGGCGGAGTCCTCCAGCGAGGCCTGGGTGAGCGCGTGGGCGTCACCCGCCAGGTACACGCCCAGCGGCGCCGCGCGGGCCAGACTCCCCGGGTCCGCGGGCTTCCGGTACGCACGCAGCCACACGCGCCTGCCCGCGCCCAGGGGCGGGAATCCCGACGTCTGGCAGTCCTCGAAGACCTCCGTCATGGGCTCGCTGACGTCGAAGGCGTGCGGCTGCCAGGCGCGGTAACGACGCAGTGCGTCCGCGGCATCGTAACGCTTCATGGCCCGGAGGCTGTGGCTCAGGCAGGCCGCGAGCTGGACCTCTTCTGTCACCTGGCCGCGGCGCAGCTCATGCGGACCGCCGCCCATCAGCTTCATGTAGGGCCCCTCCGCCTGTTTGGGAAAGGGAACGGCCATGAAGGGCCGGTGCGCGGTGGGGACGGACAGGGCATTGCCCACGGCCATGCCGAGCAGCGCGCCGCGGCGCCGTTGAGCAAGCAATGGGTCAGGCCCCTTCAAGGCGGGGCGGCGTTGGGGCGGAGGCATTCGACGGGTGGACACTGTAGCAGCGCGGGCCGCGAGCACGCTTGCCCGACCCGGAGGGCTCTTCTAGAAACGGCAGCCTATGACCGAGATTTCTCAGATTCTGGCGCGCGAAGTGCTCGACTCCCGTGGCAACCCGACCGTGGAGGCGGAGGTCCAGCTTGCCGGGGGCGCTCGTGGCCGCGCCGCGGTGCCGTCCGGTGCGTCCACCGGTGAGCATGAGGCCATCGAGCTGCGCGACGGCGACAAGCATCGCTACCTGGGCAAGGGCGTGCAGAAGGCCGTGAAGAACGTGGTCGACGTGCTCGCGCCCGCGCTGGTGGGCATGGACGCGGCGGATCAGTTCGCGGTGGACCAGCGGATGCTGGAGCTGGACGGCACCGCCACCAAGGGCAAGCTGGGCGCCAACGCCATCCTCGCGGTGTCCATGGCGGCCGCTCGCGCCGCGGCGGACGCGCACGGGCTGCCGCTGTACCGCTACGTGGGCGGCGTGCAGGCGCGCACCCTGCCGGTGCCGCTGATGAACATCCTCAACGGCGGCGCGCACGCGGACACCCGCGTGGACGTGCAGGAGTTCATGGTGGTGCCCGCCGGTGCGTCCTCCTTCGCGGAGGGCCTGCGCTGGGGCGCCGAGGTGTTCCACGCGCTGAAGAAGATTCTCAAGGGCCGCAAGCTGGCCACGGGCGTGGGCGACGAGGGCGGCTACGCCCCGGACCTGCCGGCGAACGAAGAGGCGCTGAAGCTCATCATGGAGGCCATCGACCAGGCGGGCTTCAAGGCCGGTGAGCAGCTCTTCCTGGCCCTGGACGTGGCGGCCAGCGAGTTCTTCGACAAGGGCAGCAAGAAGTACAAGCTGAAGGGCGAGGGCAAGGAGTACGACTCGACCGGCCTGCTCGAGTACTACCGGGGCCTCTCCGAGCGCTACCCCATCATCTCCATCGAAGACGGCATGGCGGAGGATGACTGGGAGGGCTGGAAGAAGCTCACCGACGCGCTGGGTTCGCGCATGCAGTTGGTGGGTGACGACCTCTTCGTCACCAACGTGGAGCGCCTGGGCCGCGGCATCGAGACGGGCACGGCCAACTCCATCCTGGTGAAGGTGAACCAGATTGGCACCCTGACGGAGACGTTCGACGCCGTGCGCATGGCGCACCGCGCCGGTTACACGTCCGTCATGAGCCACCGCTCCGGCGAGACGGAGGACACCACCATCGCCGACCTGGCCGTGGCGCTGGACTGCGGGCAGATCAAGACGGGTTCCGCGTCCCGCTCCGACCGCGTGGCCAAGTACAACCAGTTGCTGCGCATCGAAGGCGAGCTGGGGGCCGCGGCCCGCTACGCTGGCAAGTCGGTGTTCCGCGCCTTGAACCAGAAGAAGTGAGCCCGTGAGCAACAAGCCCAAGCGCATCCTGGTTTCCAACGACGACGGCTATTTCTCAGAGGGGCTTCAGGCGCTGGTCGAGGCCGTGAGCCCCCTGGGGGAGGTGTGGGTGGTGGCTCCCGACCGGGAGCAGAGCGCCGCCTCCCACGCCATCTCCCTGCACCGGCCGCTGCGCATCAAGGAGGTGCGGGAGCGGTGGTTCGCCGTCGACGGAACCCCCGCGGACTGCGCTTATCTGGCGATCAACCATCTCCTGAAGGATGATCGCCCGGTACTCATGGTTTCCGGCATCAACCACGGCGCGAATCTGGCCGAAGACATCATGTACTCCGGCACGGTGGCCGCGGCGATGGAGGGTGCGCTCCTGGGCGTGCCCGCCATCGCCTTCAGCCTGGTGGCCCGGCGGAACTTCGACTTCGCGCCGGGGGCCCGGTTCGCTCGTTCGCTGGTGTCCAGCGCCCTGTCGCGTCCTCTCCCGCCGCGGATGCTCCTCAACGTGAACATCCCTGGGGGCGTGGAACCGGAGGGCTACGTCGTCACCCGCCAGGGCCGTCACTCGTACGGCTTCGAGGTGGTGGAGAACGAAGACCCTCGTGGCCGGAAGTACTACTGGATTGGCGGTAGCGACTACCAGCACGAGGACATCCCGGGCAGCGACTGCAATGCCGTGTTTCGGGACAAGCGCGTCTCCGTCACTCCGCTGCACTTCGAGCTGACGGACCATGGCCGGCTTCCGGACCTCTCCGGGTGGCAGGTCGATGGCTTCAACCGGCATGAACCGGACGGTGCCTAGCGTTGGCGCCGTGCGTGTCCAGCCGAGCGCGTGGGGCGCTCCGGGTGTTCCTCCTGGCCGTGCTGTTGAGCGGCTGCGTGGGCACCCGGGCATCCTCCGTTGCCGGGCCGGACACCGGGTTGGACGCCGTTTCGCGTGAGGACGAGACGGCGGAAGTCACCGACGCGGCGGAGCGGACCACGCCGCTTCCGTTCAGTTTGCGGGGCGTCCACGACGAACCGGAGTTGGTGGCCGTGCGCCACCTCGTGGCACCGGGCGAGACGATGTACCGCATCTCCCGCACCTACGGCCTCACGGTGGAGGAGCTGGGGGCGGCCAACGGCATCAAGGCGCCGTGGGCGTTGGCGGTGGGGCAGGAGCTCTCCATCCCCGGTGTCGAGCGCAGCGTGCCCGTGCGGGCCCTGGCGGAGGCGGACCCGGAGCCGGTCCGGACCTCTACGTCGGCTGGGGGGCGGCGCAGCGTGCCGACCTCGGGTCGCCGTGAGGAGCCCCCGTCGCGCAGCCGGTCCCTGTCGCGTCCGGCGAGCGCCGCGGGCCGGCCTCGTGTGGCCACGCAGGGGCAGCTCGACTGGCCTATGAGGGGCGTCCTGTACGGCCGCTTCGGGAAGAAGGGGAAGGAGCCGCACGACGGCATCGACCTGGCCGCGCCCTCCGGGACGCCCGTGAAGACGGCGCAGGAAGGCACGGTGCTCTACGCGGGCGAGCAGCGTGGCTACGGCAACATCGTCATCGTCGAGCACACGAACAAGCTGATCACCCTGTACGCGCACAACCGCGACCTGCGCGTGCGCACCGGGCAGAAGGTGCGCCGCGAGCAGGTGATTGCCACCGTCGGCGAGTCGGGCCGGACGTCCGGGCCCCATCTGCACTTCGAGGTGCGCCTGGACGGCAAGCCCGTGGACCCGCTCGACTTTCTGGGGCCGATGCCCTCCTCGTAGGCGAGGCGGCGCGGGCCCGGCTGCCTTCCTGCTCCAGTCGGCGGGGCAGGGCGCTACGTCGTGTGACGTCTGGGCCTCGGTGCCGGGCCCAGGTGAAGGTAGAGTGCCGGCCCGTGTCGCGCTTCGTGTCCTGGTGGCTCTCCTGTTTCGTCTTGCTGGCTTCGGCGGCGCATGCCCAGGCGCCAGCCCCTGTGTCACAGGCCGCCGCGGTCCAGGCGAGCACGACGGATGCGGCCGGGCCCGTCGTCGTGGCGGTGCTGATGCTGGAGGCCAACGAGGCGGGCCGCGACGCGGCGCCGGGCGTCACCTCGCTCATCACCTCGCGGCTGGCGGAGTCGCCGCGGCTGCGAGTCCTCTCGCAGTGGGACGTCGAGGCCGCCCTGGACGACGAGCGCCAGCAGCAACTCCAGGGCCTCAAGACGTGTGACCGGGGAGACTGTTTCCAGGAACTCGTGGCCCTCACCGGCGCCCGCTACGTCGTGGCCGGCCGCCTGGACCGTTTCGGCGACCAGTACCTGCTCACCGCCAACCTGTTGGACGCCGCGGGCGGGCGGATCCTGGCCCGGCCTCGCGCGGAGGCCCCGGAAGCGGAGGACCTGCTGCGCACCGCGAAGGCCGTCTCCGACCAGCTCTTCGCCGCGCTCGCCCCGCCGGAGGAGTCCGTGGCGGCCCGCCCGCTGCTGGGCGGCTCTTCGCGCACGGGGGGTGGAGGCCTGCTGCTGGGCCTGCGCGTCAACAACAACTTCATCGAGAAGCTCTCCAACGTGAACCCAGGTGGTGACATCGAGGTGGGCTACTGGTTCCACCCCGAATGGGTCGGCTTCCTCCAGGTGGGCTTCAGCTACGTGCGCTCCACGCAGGATGGCGTGCGCAGTGGCCTCAGCGTGTTGCCCAGCGTCGTGGGCGCGCGCCACTACCACAACGTGGAGAAGTCCCTGCGGCCCTACTGGGGTTTCGGCCTGGGCGTGCAGCTGTCCTTCGGTGACTTCGGTATCTTCCAGTCCACCGGCCCGCTGCCCACCGTCGTGGGCTTCGCGGGCCTGGAGTACCTCATCGCCGGCTCGGTGGGCTTCCAGGTCGAGTTGGGCACCAACGTCGCGCAGGCGGTGCTGGGGCTGTCGGAATCGAAGCTGGGAGACGGCCTCAACCTGGACCTCAACGCAGGCATCGCGTACCACTTCTGAGCCTCGGAGCCCCTCATGTTCCCGCGACCGCGCGCCCTCTCCCTGATTGCCCTGCTCGCCCTGACGGGCTGTGACGACGAGACGCCTCGCGTCAAACCAAAGGACCACGCGGAGGGCCTCTACGTCAAAGGCACCGCCGAGTACCTCCAGGGCCATTTCGACGCCGCCCTGGCCTCCTTCGAGGCCATGAAGCAGATTGCCCCGGACGACCCGCGCCTGCCCGCCGCGCGCGGCGAGGTGTACCTCTCCATGGGCCGCCTGACGGACGCCGCCGCCGAGTTCGAGGCCGCCCTCAAGCTGGAGCCCAAGCGCTCCACCAACTGGAGCCGCCTGGGCTTCATCCAGACGCAGTTGGGCCAGGTGGTCGAAGCCCAGAGTTCGCTGCGCAAGGCCCTGTCCCTCTTCCCTCAGGACTTCAACGCCCTGGAGTCGCTGGGCGACCTGGACCTGAAGAAGGGCGACCACGACGCGGCCGTGCGGCACTTCACGCTCGCGTCCAACGCGGCGCCCTCTCCGGAGCAGAAGTCCGCGCTCATCATGCGCGCGCTGGACGTCCTGTCCTCGAAGCAGCGCTACCCGGAGCTGCTGGTCGCTGCCCAGAAGGCCGTGGATGACGGGATCCACACCGCGGACGTGCTCGCCACCCTGGGGGACGCCCTGGTGCGCGCCGGCAACCTCACCGAGGCCGCCAACGCCTACCGCGACGCCGCCAGCCGCTCGCCTCGGGATCCCACGCTCTGGGAGCTCGTCGGCGAAATCCAGATGAAGCTGGACAAGCCCGGGGACGCCATCAGCGCGTACAAGGAGTCCCTGCGCGTGCAGGACCGCGCCATCGTCCATGTGGCGCTGGCCCGTATCTACCTGGGGATGAAGGACGCCGCGGCCGCGAAGGAGGAGCTGTCCGCGGCGCTGGAGTCCGTGTCCGGCCAGGACATCCGCGAGCTGCGGGAGCTGGCCAGCCTGCTGGCCACCATGGACCGCAAGCCGGACGCGCTGCGCATCCTCGCGAACCTCAGCGCGGAGCAGGACCACGCGAAGGACGCCGAACTGCACGTCGCCACTGCCCAACTGGCGCGGGAACTCAAGGACACCGGCATCCTGCAGGCCGCCTGCGCGCGGGCGACGGCGGCTGACGCCACCCTCAAGAAGTGCCCTTGAGTCAGGCCCGGGCCAGGAAACGGCCCGGGACGGGTGGGGTGGACTACGGGGTGCGGCCGCCCTGGAGCTTGCGGTACACGCCCACCACCTGACCCAGAATCATCGTGGACCGGAACTCCGCGCGGCTCACGTAGATGGGCTGCATGGTGGCGTTGGCCGGCTGGAAGCGGATGCGGTCCCCTTCCGGGTAGTAACGCTTCACCGTGGCCTCGTCCTCGATGAGGGCCACCACGATTTCACCCGGCTGTGCGGATGGCGTCTTCTTCACGAAGAGGTAGTCCCCGTCGTGGATGCCGTCGTCAATCATCGACTGCCCCTTCACGCGCAGGGCGAAGACCTCGCGGCCATTCACACCTCCGAGCAGGAAGCTGTCGATCTTGACGGAGTCCTCCATGTTCTCCTGCGCCAGCAGCGGCGCGCCGGCGGCGACCTTGCCCAGCAGGGGAATCTCCACCATGCCGGAGTCCTTGCGCGCCCCCAGGCCGAGGAGCAACCGCGCGCGCTTGGTGGCCACCAGGGAGCGGCTCTGCTGCTCGCCCCGGTTCAGGTAACCCTTGCGCTCCAGCGCCTTCAGGTGGTCGTTGACGCCGTTCGTCGAGCGGATGTCCATGTGCTCCCCGATTTCGCGAATCGTCGGCGGGAAGCCCCGGGTCTCCGTCTCCTTGACGATGAAGCTGAGAATCTCGCGCTGGCGTTCCGTGAGCTCTTCCATGCGCTCCCTCACTCGTCTGCCGTCCTGCCGGGGAGTCGTTCCCCCCAGGCAACAGGCTTTCAGTGTCACTCTCCCTGAACAGACGTGTAGAGTCAACTCGTCCGGTGTCACCCTGCACACTCGCGGTGTGCCCCGTTCCGTCCTGTTTCTCACTTCTTGAGGTGGGGGGACGAACTCGACGTACACTTCGGCTGCTTTGTCCGAGCTCCGCCACACGCTGCTCTTCGTCGACGACGAGGCCGACGTCCTGGACATCCTCACGCGGATGTTCCAGCGCCGGTACCGCGTCCTCACGGCCCGAAGCGGTTCCGCCGCGCTGGAAATCCTGAGAAAGGAGCCGGTGGACGTCCTCATCACCGACCAGCGGATGCCCGAGATGACGGGCATCGAGCTGGTGGCCACCGCGCGCGCGGAGGGCTTCGACGTCACCGCGCTGCTGCTCACGGGATACACCCACCCGGACGACATCATCGCGGCCATCAACCAGGGGCAGGTGTACCGGTACATCACCAAGCCCTGGGATGTGAACGACCTGCTCATCACCGTGAAGAACGCGGTGGAGTACACGCAGCTGCGCAAGGACAAGGAGCGGCTGATCCGTCAGCTCCACCAGCGCGTGGAGGCGCTCTTCGTCCTGTACGAGGTCAGCCGCGCCAGCGCGAATGATCCGGCCAGCTACGACAACATCATCGACCGCGTGCTCATTGCCGTGGCGCGCGTGCTGCCGTACGACTGCGGCGCGGCGCTCATCGCACCGGACGAGGCGCGCAGCGCGACGCTGCGGCTGCGCTGTCAGGGCATGGTGGGGGAGAAGGCGCTGCTGGGCGTGAAGGAGTCCATGCTCGGTGCGTACCGCAAGAGCAGCGGCCTCCTGCTGCCCGAGGACCGCGTCATCACCCGCGTGGCGGGCACCACCACCCAGGACGCGGCGGCGCCGTCGGTGTACCCCAGCCAGCTCACGGTGAACCTGGTCGCGGGTGGGCGCCCGGTGGGCATGCTGTCGCTGTTCAGCCAGAAGCCGGACGCCTTCTCCGAGGACGACGGCGTGTTGCTGGACGTGCTCGCCAACCAGACGGCGGACGCCATCCAGTCCCTGCGCTCGGCGGAGGAGGAAGCCCGCCACCGCATGGAGCGGATGGTGGAGTCCATGGCCGACGGCGTGGTCCTCACCGACGAGAAGAACGACATCGTGGTGATGAACCCGGCGGCGCGGCGGCTGCTACACGCGGGGGAGAACCCCGAGGAGCAGACGACGCGGCTGATGGAGGAGCGCCTGGGCTTCCAGCCCTTCCACCTGGTGCGCGGTTGGGAGTACGGGGGCGGGCAGGTGCTGCGCGAGGAGGTGAAGCTCTTCGACCGGCACGTCCAGACGACGGTGACGCCGGTGACGGACGCGCGGAACACGTTGCGTGGCGTGTGCGTGGTGCTGCGCGACATCACCGAGCAGAAGCGACTGGAGGAGCGCAAGGACGAGTTCGTCTCCATGGTGAGCCACGAGCTGCGCACGCCGCTGACGTCCATCTCCGGCGCGCTGGACCTGGTGCTCAACTTCATGGCCGGCGACATCAACGAGCGGCAGCGCCGCTACCTGTCGCTGGCGCGGGACTCCACGGAGAAGCTCAACGCCATCGTGGACGACCTGCTGGACCTGTCGAAGTTCGCCAAGGGCCGGCTGCGGATGAACTTCGAGGTGTCGTACCTCGACGAGCTCGTCCAGCGCGTGGTGGAGAAGTACGGCCCGGCCTTCGGCGAGAAGCGCGTGCTGGTGAAGCCCGTGCTGCCGCGCCATCCGCTGCGCGTCCTGGCGGATCCGAACCGCTTGGACCAGGTGCTCAACAACCTGCTCAACAACGCGGTGAAGTTCACCCCGGAGGGCGGGGAGGTGCGGGTGGAGATCCACGCCACCTCCAGCCTGCCGGGCTACGTGGTGGTGTCCTGCTGGAACAGCGGAGACCCCATCTCGGAGGAGAGCCTGGAGCGCATCTTCGACCGCTTCGAACAGGCGCGCACCAAGGCCAACCGCACCGTGCGAGGCACCGGCCTGGGGCTGGCCATCTGCCGCAACATCGTGGAGGCCCACGGAGGCCGCATCTGGTGCGAGCCGTGTACGGACGGCGTGCGCTTCATGGTGGTGCTGCCCACCGAGCCGCCGCCGGAGCTGCGCCGGGGAGACGACGTGGCGGACGCCATCCAGCTCCCGCGCCGGCAGGAGAGCCGCGGCCGGGTGCTCATCATTGATGGCGAGCCCGAGGTGGCCTTCATCGCGAAGGCGCTGATGACCGGGCGTGGCTACGACGTGCGGCTGGCCTTCGACGCGGAAGACGGCCTGGCCGCCGCGCGCCGGTATGCCCCCGACACGGTGATGGTGTCCGTGCGCCTGCCGGACGTGGACGGGCTGCGGCTGGCGGAAATCCTCCGGCACGACCCGGAGACGCGCCGTGCGCCGCTGCTGGTGTCCTCCGCCTTCGACGAGCGTCAGCGCGCCTTCCGCGCGGGCGCGGATGCCTTCCTGGTGCGCCCGTTGGCGCCGGACAAGCTGCTGGCCACGGTGGACTCGTTGGTGCGCGGCCGCCAGGGCCCGGCGCACGGCCGCGTGCTGGTGGTGGACGACGATGCGAAGATTGCCGCCATCTGCCGCGAGGTGCTGGAGAACATCGGCTTCGACGTGGCGCTGGCGGGCTCCATCGAGGAGGGGCGCCGCTCCCTGCGCGAGCGCCGGCCGGACGTCGTGCTGCTGGACGTGACGCTGCCGGACGGCGACGGCTTCGTCTTCCTGGAGGAGATCAAGGCGGAGAGCGCCGGTGGTCACATCTCCGTCATCTTCATCTCCGCCCGCGCGGAGACGTCCTCCAAGGTGCGCGCGCTCAAGCTGGGCGGTGACGACTACCTCACCAAGCCCTTCGACGCGCTGGAGCTAGGGGCGCGCGTGGAGAGCGTGATGCGGCGCAAGGAGCAGGAGCTGTCGGCCTCTCCCACCACGCAATTGCCGGGCTCCACCGCCATCGAGCGCGAGGTGCAGCGGCGCCTCTCCGCGCGCCGCCCCTTCGCCTTCTGCTACCTGGACCTGGACAACCTCAAGGCCTACAACGACTACTACGGCTTCGCGAAGGCGGACGGCGTGGTGCGCCAGACGGGCGACTTGATGCGTGAGGTGTTCGCGCAGGACGGCGCGCCCGGTGACTTCCTGGGCCACGTGGCCGGTGACGACTTCGTCTTCATCACCTCGCCGGAGTCGGTGGACCGCATCTGCCAGAAGGCCATTGAGACGTTCGACCGCATCATCCCGCTTTATTACGACCGGCAGGACCGGGAGCGCGGCCACATCGAGGCGGAGGACCGCTACGGGGAGAAGCGGCAGTTCCCCATCATGAGCGTGTCCGTGGTGGCGGTGATGACGGACGGAACGCAGGACCACGCGGAGTTGGCGCGGCGCGCCGCGGACATGAAGAAGCGCGCCAAGGCGATTGCGGGCTCTGTCTTCCTGCGCAGTGACCAGGAGCGGGTGGTACGCTCCGTGGCCGGATGAGGCTCTACCAGCAACTCGTCCTGTTCATGCTCGCCGCGACGGTGCTTCCCCTGGCCGCGGTCGGCTTCCTGTTGCTTTCGCGCGCAGAGGCCGAGCTGGCCGCCCGAATCGACGCGGAGCAGCGCGCGCAGGCGGTCGCCACCGCCGAGTCCGTGGGCGCCACCATGATGGAGGTGGTGGACGCGCTGGCCCGCTCGGCGGAGCTCATCGACTGGCAGGCCGCGAGCGACGCGGAGACGCAGGGCGCGCTGCGGCTGCTTTACGGCCAGTCTCCCGCGGTGAGCGCGGTGCTGAAGCTGGACGCGGAGGGCCGTCCACTGGGCGCGCCCGTCTTCCGTGCGCAGGCCATCGACGGGCACCCGGCCTTCTCTCTGGAGTCCCTGGACCGGCTGGTGCGCTCCATTCCCGTGCAGACGCTGCGAGGCGGCGGCAAGGGCCAGGCGGCGCTGGGCAGCGCGTACGTGCACTCGGACGAGGGGCGCTCGGCGGTCGCCGTGGCGGTGAAGCTGGCGGAAGGCGAGGGCGCGCCCTTCGCCGTCGCCGAGGTCGTGCTCCATCCGCTGGAGGCGGTGCTGCGCAGGCGCCTGGGCGAAGGGCTGGGCCGCATCGACCTGGTGGACGAGGAGCGGCGCGTGCTCGCCAGCACCGCGTCGGAGCGCCGGGGGCAGGCACTGGCGCCGGAGCTGAGCGCGCACCTGTTGGCCCCGGCGCTGCCGCTGACGGAGCTGGTGCGCAGCTTCCGCGTGGAGTCACCGGCCCGGCGGGTCAGCGTGGCGCGCGTGCCCCATGGCATGCGCTTCGACGTGCTGGTGGAAGTGGATGAGTCCACCGCGTTGGCGCCCGTGCACGGCATGCGGCGCACGGTGTTGCTGTCCATTGGCGCCACCTTCCTGGTGCTGCTCGGGCTGGGAGCCCTCTTCACGCGCCGCCTCAACGTGCGGCTGGCGGAGGTGGTGCGCGGCGCTGAGGCCTACGGGCGTGGCGAGCTGGACACGCGCTTGAAGGTCTCCGGCCAGGATGAACTGAGCGAGCTGGCCACCACCTTCAACCGCATGGGCGAGGAGCTGGAGGCGGCGCGTGCCCGGATGCTGCGCTGGAACGACGATTTGCGCGTTCGCGTGGAGGAGGCCACCGCGGACTTGAAGGCGGCCCAGGCGCAGTTGGTGGAGGCGCAGAAGCTGGCCGCGGTGGGGCAGCTCGGCGCGGGCGTGGCGCACGAAATCAACAACCCGCTGGCGGGCATCCTCGGCAACGTGCAGTTGCTGATGCTCGACCGAGGCGCCGCCGACCCGGACTTGGAGTCGCTGCGGAAAATCGAGCAGAGCGCCAAGCGCTGCAAGGAAATCACCCAGAACCTGCTGCGCTTCTCCCAGCAGCGCGAGCGCGCGGAGCTGCGGCCGGTGGACCTCAACGCGGTGGTGCGTGACGCGCTCAGCCTCACGGAGCACCAGCTTCGCGGCGATGGCGTGGCGCTCACCAGCGTGCTGGGAGACGGGCTCGCGCGAGTGCGTGCCGACCCGGGGCACTTGTCGCAGGTGGTGCTGGCGCTGGTGTCCAACGCGCGCACCGCGATGCTGAATTCACCCGAGAAGCGGCTCACCCTGCGCACGGGCGAAGTCGGCGGCTTCGGCTTCCTGGAGGTGGAGGACACGGGGAAGGGGATTGCCCCCAACGTCCGCTCCCGCATCTTCGAGCCCTTCTTCACGACGAAGGACGTGTGGTCCAACGTGGGGTTGGGGCTCAGCGTGGCCTGGCGTGTGGTGACGGAAGCGGGCGGGAGCATCGAAGTCCGCTCGGAAGTCGAGCAGGGCAGTTGCTTCACCGTGAAGCTGCCGAAGGCGTGAGGCCCCTTGGGGGGCCTGTGATAGCTAACGAGGCTGCCCATGGCTGATTCCCGCCCATCGCGCCGTCAGGCGCCTTTCTTCATTGGCCTCGTGCTGATTCTCGCGGCGTTGCCAGTGGGGTGGTTCGTCTTCCTGCGCCCGCCACCTCCGCCGCCACTTCCTCCCGCCGCGCCGCCCGTCGTCGAGGCGCCCGTGGCGCAGAAGCCGCTGGTGCTGGAGCTCACGCAGGTGTCCGGCAAGGTGGAGGTGCAGAACACGGACGGCTCATGGCGCGAGGCCACGGTGGGCATGGCGCTGCGCCGGGATGAGCGCGTGCGCACCGATGACGGTTCGTACGCCATGCTGATTGGCGGCGAGGCGGTGGAAGTGCACATGGACCCGGGCACGGAGATTTCCGTGGACGAGCTGACCGAGTCGCTGTCCCGCATCCTTCTCTCGCGCGGTATGGCCACCGCCGTCGTGCGGCCGGGGCAGCGTCACACCTTCGAGGTGAAGGCGGCGAACGCGGATGCCAAGGCCACGTTGCAGCAGGCCGGTGCCTTCACCATGAGCAACAACGGCGACGGCACCGTGGCGGTGGGGACGCGTGAAGGCGAGGTGACGCTGCTCGGTCAGGGCAAGGTCGTCATCGTCCGCGCGGGACAGCAGGCCGTCGTCCGTCCGGGGCAGGCGCCGTCGGAGCCGTCACCCATCCCCACCAGTCTCCTGCTCAAGGTGGACTGGCCCACCGAGCGCACCCGCCGCGAGCGTGAGCTGGTCGTTCGCGGGCAGACGTCACCGGGCAGCCGCGTGGAGGTGGATGGCGTCAGCGCCAAATCCGATGCAGAGGGAAACTTCCAGCGAAAGGTGGTTCTTCGCGAAGGCCGTAACACCGTCGATGTCCAGGCCTATGGCGTGGGGCGGACGCAACAGAAGGACACCAAGGACGTGGTCGTCGACACCACGCCGCCGCCGCTCAAGACGGATACCGAGAACATCTGGAATCAGCCGCGCGACGACTGAACCAGCAGCCGTGGGTGCGAGCGGGTGTTCGCCTTGACCCACGGCGAGTGGGCTCCCTACACTTCGGGGAGGAGTCATTCCTGTTCAAGGGCAATCCCGGGCGAAAGCCCCGGTGCGCAAAGCCGCGGGGCCTGAAGTCCGGCCGGCCGTGACCGCCGTGGGAAGTCAGCACCGGACAGGTTCCGGGCCCACTGCGCCTTGGGCGGGCATGGGTCTTCATTTCGGAACCCCCGGGAGGTCCTATCCGATGCTGCGGACACTGGCCCTGAGTTGCTGCCTGTTTTCCCCGCTCGTCTTCGCCTCCACACCGGAGCTCCGCACCCTGACGGGCACCCTGCACGTGGTGGCCGGCGGCCCGGGTGACCAGACGGACCCGCACGTCAGCGGACCGCTGGTGGCCTATACGAACGAGTCCCGTGGCACGAGCGAGATTCGCTACCACGACCTGCGGACCTCCGCGGATGCGGCCATCCCCAATGGGGGCGCGTTCGACTTCGTGTCGGACATCTCGGACGGCACCATCGTCTTCACGCGCGTGAGTACTTCGAGCGCCATCTACACGTTCGACGTGGCCGTGGACGCGGCACCGCGGGAGCTGGCTCCGGAGGCGGGCAGTAGCCGGCGCTCCGCGGTGATTGGCGGCCGCACGGTGGCGTGGCAGGACTTCGGCTACACCGGCGTGACGTCGCAGCCGGAGATTGCCGTGTATGACCTGGACCAGGGCACGCTCACCCGGCTCACGGATGACACGTTCCAGGACCGTGCGCCCGCGGTGTCGCCGGATGGCTCGACGGTGGTCTGGGCCAAGTGCGACGAGCAGGGCCTGCGTTGCGACATCTGGCAGGCGCGGCGAGGCGCCTACGGATTCAGCTCACAGGCGCTGACGGGCAGCGAGGGCGAGGAGTCGCAGCCGGACACCAACGGGGACATCGCCGTCTACGCCAGCACGCGGACCCTGGATGGCGTGACGGACCGGGACATCTACTGGAAGCCCCTGAACGGCGGCACGGAGCAGCGGCTGGCGCTGCCGGGCATGGACGCGAATCCCAGCATCAGCGGCTCGCTGATTGCCTTCGAACGCAGGGACCCGGTGAGGAACGACTTCGACATCGTGCTCTACGACTTGAGCACCGAGACGCTCTACGCCATCACCGAGACGCCGGAGAACGAGAGCCTCACCGACCTGAGCGTGGACGCGGACGGCACGGTGCGCGTGGTGTGGACCGTTTCGGAGAACGGCGACTTCAACGTCCATGCCTTCACCTTCAAGTTGGATGATGAGCCCGGGTGCAAGCTCGCGGCGGTGGACACGCCGTCCCCCGAGGCGGTCTGCGCGCGGCCCGGTACCTGGCCGCTGCTCGCGGCGCTGGAAGTGGCGCGCACCAGTGGTCAGCCCAACGGCGTGGCGCTCGGGTTCGCGGGCACGGGTGAGGGCGTGTTGTGCGTGGACAACGGCTACAACGGCGAGGACTCCACCGCGGGCTGGGTGTGGATCAACGGCCGCGAGCTGGTGGACCCGTCTCGCTTCAAGCAGGGTGTTCCGCTGGTGGCCACGCGCGCGCCGCTGGATGGGCACAACTCGCTGGCGGCGCTCATCTCCGGCAAGCCCGGCAGTGCCTTCCGGCTGCGCGTCTATGGTCCCCCCGCCGTGTGTCAGCCCGTGGCGGATACCTCCACGGGAGCCCGCGTCATTCCGGGGCGTGCGCTGAAGGCGGTGTCATCTTCGTCCTCGGCGGTGTCGCCGGCGACCTTCGTGCCCGAAGGGCCGGTGCATGACACAGCGCTTCGGGGCTGTAGCACGGGCGGCGGGCCGTTGACGCTTTCCGGGGTGATCCTGTTGCTGGCGTGTTGGCTGCGTCCGAGCGCGCGGATGCGGAAGGCGCTTCGGCACAGCCACCGCGCCCTGTAGACTGACGCGGCCCTGAACCGGTTTCTCCTCTTCGGATTGTTGCTGCTGTGTGCCCCGGCCTGGGCGGACACGCTCGAGATACTCGGGCCGTCGTCCGCCGTGGCGCCGGATGGATTCCCCGTGGCGCTCGTCCGCAAGGATTCGGCGGGCCGTCCGGTTCCGATGGGGAAGCCTTCGGTGCAGGCAGACGGCGCGGAGCTGCGAGAGGACACCGCGGAGCCGCCGCTGCGCACGTTCGTGGTGACGCCGCGTCCGGGCGCGCGTGACGTCGTGGTCCGCGCGAACGTGGATGGACTGGCGGCCCAGGCGCGCTACGTGCTGGGGCCACCGGCCGCCGAGGTGCGGCTGGCGCTGGAGCCACCCGCACCCGTGAAGGGCAAGGACACGGAAGCGCGGCTCACCGTCCAGTTGGTCCGGCCGGATGGCACCGCGGATGACAGCGGCGCGCCTCCCGTGGTGAGGGTGAGCGTGGGCCGCGTGGAAGGGCTGGAGCGGACGGGGCCGGGCACGTATCGCGCGCGTTACGTCCTGCCGGACACGCGTTACCCCGAAGTGGCCATCCTGGTGGCCTTCTCCGCGTGGCCCAGTCCGCAGTCGGTGCATGGGGCTTACGGGCGCGTGCTCGTTCCGCTGGCCGCGTCCGTGAATCTGCCGGGAACGACGGAGCCCGACGCGGAGATTGCCATCGACATCGCGGGCCAGACGTTCGGTCCGGCGGTGGCCGGGCATGACGGTCGCTTCCGGGTGCCCATCATCGTGCCGCCCGGACATCGCATCGGGCAGGGGCGGGTGGTGGACAAGGTGGGCAACGTGCGGCGGATGCCCATCGACCTGAGGCTGCCGCCCACCGATGGCCTGGCCTGCGTGCTTCAGCCGCAGCGGCTCCCCTCGGACGGCGTGTCCCAGGCCCGGCTGGTCTGCGCGACGAGTGATGCCATGGGCCAGCCCGTGGACGACGCGCGCGTTACGACCCAGGTCCGCCACGGCACCTTGCGCGGCCCCACGCGCGCGCCGGGAGGATTGCTGGAGTGGCGCTACACCGCGCCGCGGAAGTTGGTGAGCGACGAGCGCATCGAGGTTGCGTGGCCTCAGCGAGGGCCCGGCTCGCGCGAGTCTCCGGCGCTGGAGTTGGTGCAGGGGCCCGTCGCGATGACCCGCCTCGAAGTGGGTGATGCGCTGGTGCACCACGGGGCTCGCACGCGTGTGGAAGTGACGGCGCGGGATGCTTTCGACCGTCCCCGGCCGGGTGCGACGGTGGAGTTGAGCGCACTGGTGGGAACCTTCGGTCCGGCGGAGGAGCCACAGCCGGGGACCTTCATCAGCGCCTGGGCTCCGCCAGCCACGGGGGCAGCGACGGACGTGGACCTGCGTGCTCGCGCATGGGGGCCTTCGGGCCATGAGCCGGCGCGCATCACCGTGTGGCGGGCCGCAGGCGAGCTGTACGCGGGCGTGTCCGACCTGGCGGGTCTGCCGGTGCCGGGACAGCCGCTGCGTGTGGATGGCCGCGAGGTGACGACGGGCACGGACGGCACGGTGCGCCTGGGGCCCGCGCGCCCGGGAACGCTGGAGATTTCGCACGGCGTGTGGACGGGCCTGACGCGGACGGTTCACGTGTTGGGTGCGGATGGGCCTGTGTTTCCGTTGGAGCGCCCGCTGGTGTCGTCCGCCGCGTCCCAACGCGTGCGACTGGCACCTGAGATTCCGGTGAACGTGCGGCTCAAGGTGAGCGGGACGCGGGTGACGTACTGGGTGGAGGATGCGAACGGGCAGGTGCTGATGGGGCGCGAGGTGTTCGTCTCGCTCACGGGTGGTCAGCGAGCCGAAGAGCGGGTGGAGGAGGGGCGCACCTCCTTCACCGTGCGGGCGCCGGGACCGGTGAGTGTCTCCGTCGCGGATGTCGCCACGGGCGTCACGGCGTTGGCGGAGGTGCGCCCATGATGCGCATGCTGGCCTGCCTGTTCGCCGCCGCGATGCTGGTGCCGCTGAGCACCTGGGCGCAGGCGCTGTCGCAGGACACTCCATCGCAGGCCTCCACCATCGCGGGCCGGGTGTGCCAGGACGTGGACGGTGATGGGCTGTGCGGCGCGGATGAGCCGGGCCTGCCCGACGTGCGGTTGGTGCTCACCACCGGCCGCGAAGTCCGCACGGACGCGCGGGGCCGCTTCCACATCACCGGCGTCGATGCCCGCGTGCCGGATTCGGTGGGGGGACTGCACCTGCGGCCAGGGCGTCATCGGCTGAAGGTGGACACGCGCTCGTTGCCGATCTCCAGCCGGGTCAGCCCGGAGGCGGCGACGGTCGAGGTCCCCTGGGGCGCCGTCGTCCTCCAGGACTTCGCCGTGCGCAGCGTCACGGTGGAGGCCGCGCCCGTGCGGCTCTCCTTTGCCAAGGCACCGCCCATGGCGGAAGTCGCGCCAGGGCAGGGCGTCGTGCGCTTCCGTGTCGCAGGACAGGCCTCCGCGGGCGACGCCGTCACCGTGTCGGGTGTGGCAGCCCAGGTGGACGAGAAGGGCGCATGGCAGGCGCAGGTGCCGCTCGTCGAGGGAGAGAACCCACTGTCCATCACCGCCACGGGGGCCCAGGGCACGGTGCGCCTGTACCGCCAGCGCGTGGACGTGGTCCCGCGTGACGGCGGTTGGTTGGTGGCCCCCAGGCCGATGCTGCCCCTCGCCACGCTCCAGTTGCCCGCGGGCAGTGACGCGCCCGCGGCCAGTGGCGCCTCCCGCGTGCAGGTCGAGGCGCCCTTGGGGACGCGCATCCGCACGCCCGAGGGCGAAGTCGTGGTGGGGCCCGAAGGCCGTGCGGATGTCCTGGTGGTGTTGTCCCCGGGGCGCAACCAGGTGCCCGTGCGGCTGTCGCCGCCGGATGCTCCGCCTCGTGACGAGACGCTGGAGATTGCCGCCGCGGTACGTCCCTTCGCCGTGGGCCTGCTGGACCTGGAGGCCACCTATGCGCCGCGAAATGGCGACGTGCAGCTGCGGGGACGCGGCTCTGCTCACGCGGAGCTCCGGCTGGGCGCGGTGGACCTGGTGGGCGAGCTGGACCTGCGCGACACGGATGGTCGCACGCTGAACGGTGCCAGCCTGCCAGACTGGCTCCGCCCGCGCATGCCGGAGCGCTTCGACCGCGCCGCCGACCCGGACCTCGCGCCCGCGGAGTGGGGGGACGACTCGGTGTCACTGACGCCCAATGCCTCGGAGGCACGTCTTCGGTTTGAGGCGCGCCACGCGGAGCACGGCCGCGCGGGCCTGGGCACCTACCGCGCGCAGCTTCACGACCGTGAAGTGGGCCGTTATCACCGTCCGCTCTTCGGCCCCTACGCGGAGGTTCATGCCGGCGAGGAGGCGACGCGCGTGGGCGTGAAGGCGTTTGGCGGGAGCCTGACGGACCCGGTGCGGCAGGTGTCCGCGGTGCCCGCGCACGAGGAGCTGCGCGCCACGGGCGGAAGCCTCTACTACCTGGGCGCGGCCTCGGTGGCGGAGGGCTCCGAGTTGGTGCGCGTGGAGCTGCGGGACGGCGTCACCGGTCTGCCGCTGGGCGAGCGGCACCTCATTCGCGGCATCGACTACGACATCGACTACTTCGCCGGCCGCATCCTCCTGGCGCGTCCGCTCTCCTTCCTCGCGGGCGAAGCCTGGCTGCGGACCAGCGCGCCCACGGAGTCACCCGAGCCGGTGCTGGTGGTGGACTACGCCGCGCTGCGCATCGCGGACGCGGGCGACACGGCGGGCGGTGAGGTGTGGGGCGAGTGGCGCGGCTCGCGGCTGGGACTCGGCGCGGTACGCGAGGGCCGGGAGGGACGGCCGTACACGCTCTACACGGGACGCGCGAGCACGGCGCTCGGTGGTTACCGCATGGCGGCGGAAGTCGCGTCCAGCCGTGGCACCGCCGTGGATGCTTCCTTCTTCGGCGTCTCGGATGACGGTGGCCTCAGCTTCATCCGCCCCCGGCCGGACATGGGCACCGGCGCGGAGGCCGTGAGTCTCCAGCTGTCAGGTCCCGGGCTTCATGGCGAGGGCTCGGTGGACGCGGCGTTCCGCCTGCGCGGGCGGGGTTTCTCCGATGGCGCACACACCGACGCTGCGCGCTTCCGGCAGTCGTCAATCCGTGTGAGCCAGCCGCTGGGCCGGCTCCGGTTGACGTTGCTGGCGGACGAGCGGAGCTCGGCCGATCCGCGTGAGCCATTCATGGACAGCCCGTTCTCCGCTCGCGTCCTGGCCGCGGGTGTGGGTTGGGAAGAGGCACGGTGGGGCGTGCGTGCGGAGGTCCGTGACTCGCGGCTGAACGCGGCGCGGGTGGCAGGAGTGGGGCCCACGCTCTTCGGTGGTCGCACCTCCGCGGGCGTGGCGGGCTCGCTGCGGGTGTTCGAGCGGCTTCAGCTTCGCGCAGCGCACCGGCAGGCCCTGGCCCTGCATGGCGAAGGGCCCGGGCGCTTCGATGACACCTTCACGTCCGCGGGCGTGGATGTCGAGGTGGACCGGACCACGCGCGCTGGGGTGTTCGGAGGCTGGGGACCGGAGCTGGGCCCCCGGGCGTGGGCCAACGTTGAGTCGCGGCGGGGGCAGGACGTGTTCTACGGCGGTTACTCCGTCGACGTGGACGGCCCTGACTTCGGCGCGGGACGGACGCTGACGGGTGCCCGCACGGAGCTGCCGGAGAGTGGCACCGCGCTCTTCGTGGAGGATGTGGGCTCGCACGACGCGACGGCCGTGCGGCTGGCTCGCGCCGTGGGCTTCCAGCAGCAGGTGACGGGCGGTTTCAGCGTGGGCGCGCGCTACGAGCGCGGCGTGCGCAGCCTGTTGGACGTGGACAGCCCGCTGCGGCGCGAGGCGGGCGGTGTCTTCGGGCAGCTCGTCCTGGCGCGCTTGCGGCTGGACGGGCGTGTGGAGCTTCGCCGGGAGGAGGGCACGCCGGAGCGAGGCGCGGCCACGGCGGTGGACCGTCTGCAAGCGGTGGTGGCACTGGCCGCGCAGGCGCAGTTGCTGGAGGACGTGACGGCCTCCGGGCGGGTGGACTTCGCGCGCACCGTCAACGCGGACGTGCTGGAGACGCGGCTGGTGGAAGGCTACGCGGCGGTGGCGTGGCGGCCGGGGCCCTGGCTGGTGGTGGCGCGTTACGGCATCACCCGCGAGCTGTTGCCCGGCGTCCGGTCCGCCTTCGGAGACCGGGCCTTACAGACCCTCTCTCTCTTGCCAGCGGTGCGCCTGGGCGACCGGCTCTCCGTGGCGGCGGGCCTGCATGCGGGGCACACCCGGGCGGAGGACTCGGGGCGTTGGGTGTGGACGGGCACCCTCCGTCCCGCGGTGCGAATCGTGGGCGGTCTGGAGCTGGGGGCAGAGCTGGCACGGCGAACGGCGTCTCCCGAGGGCGAGCGGCTGACCGCGCTCCGTGCGGAAGTCGCCTATCGGGTCGATGAGCGGCTGCGCTTGGCCACCGGGTACACACTCCTGGGCTTCAGCGGCTTGGGTTTGTCCCCCGACTCGTCGGACAATCAGGACCGGCTCTACCTGCGAGCCGAAGTGGCCTACTAGGAGCAATCCGTGCGTCCCCTCGTCATCATCAGCCTCTGCCTGGGTGTTGCCACTGCGGCACGCGCCGACTGGGACGTGGATGAGGTGCCGGGCATCGCCCGCAGTGTGGACGTCTTCGCTCCGGGCAGCTACTCGGTGAGCACCTCGACGCAGACGGAGCTGTTCGAGAACGGCATCCAGTCCGCCGTCTTCCTGCACAGCGACGTCTTCGGCACGTTCTTGTCTCCGATGGGCTGCTTCGCCGTCGTCGTGCGCCCGGGTGACGTCATCAGTCACCAGAACTGCCGTGCGGCTGGAAACATCATCCCCCCGGACCCGGTGAACACCGTGGTGGGTATCCGGCGGGTGAAGCACACCCCGTCTGGTACGGGCTATGCCGCGGTGGCCCTCTCTGACGGTGGACTCTCACTGCTGACGGCGTCAGCGGGGCTCGCAGGCCCCACGCCCTGGACGTTGCTGAGCGCCGGCGCGGGCCTCCTGTCCTCCACGGACGTGCTAGGCGTGGTGGAGACTTCGGATGGCGCGCCCCATGCGCTCTTCAGTGTCACCGGTGTCACCCGGACGGAGTTCCTCTGGTACACGCGGGACAGGCGTCAGGCGCAGATGGTCGTGCCGTCGCACCTGACCAGCGAGGCTCCGCTCACGGTGGACCTCTTCGCCGGAAGCGGACCGCATCCCATCGCGTTGTTCGGCAATTCGGACGGCCTGTTCCGCGGACAGTTGGACCCGGCCGGGACGACCTTCTCCGCCGTGATGTTGCCCGACGGCATGAGCGACGTCCGCATCACCTCGGTGGACGTGAACACGGGCAACGGCAGCGTCCATGGCGAAGGCTTTGGCCTCGCGGTGGGCGTGGATCCCAGCGGGGAGCCCGTGGTGCTGGGGGCCGTGCCCGCGAGCAGCGCGGACAACGCGGGGACTCAGTGGCGGGTCCACCCGGTCTTCGAGGGCTCGGCGCTTCCGGGCGCTTCGCAGGCGACGCCGCTCGAGGTGTCGTGCATCGGCTCCTCGTTCTGCCTGTTCATCCTGGACCAGCCGAGCTTCAACGTCGTGACGTACGTCAACGCCAACGCCCCCGTGCTGGACGTGGGGCCCTCGCCCATCGTGGTGAACGAAACGGGGACGGCGACGGCTCGGTTCTCCGCCACCGACGCCGACTCCGATGCGGTGCGCGTGTCGGTGGATGCATCGTCAACGCCGGGCGCCGACCTGGTTGGCGTCAACATCGTGGAGCACCCCGACCAGCTCGACGTGACGCTCGTTCCGCAGCGGCCCGTCTGCAAGGACGAAGAGGGGCTCCTGCGGGTCTACGCCTCGGACGGGCTCGCGTCCCACGACGTGCAGGCCACGGTGGCCTACCGGGTGGTGAACACCAAAGGGCCCGCGCAGCCCACGGTGTTGCCCTCACGGGAGTCGACCACCGCGTCGGGCGCGTCGCGGGTGTTCACCGCGCAGCCGGCGAGCGAGGCCTGTCCGGCGGTGCGCTACGTCTGGTCTCCCGTCTCAGGACAGTCGGGCGCACCGCTGCTCTCCACCGATGGCGGCGCCCAGGCGACCTTCACGCCGCCGGAGGTGCTGTGCCAGGAGTCGGGTACCAGCTACGCGTACGAGGTCCGTGGCGTGGATGAAGGCGGCCTGACGTCCAGCGCCGCCGCCATCTTCACCGTGGACGTCGCGCCCTGGGGCCGGCCGCTGGTTCCCTTCGCCTCGGGCTCGGAGCGGACGCTCACGTCGGGCCCAGGGGCCAGCGTGGACGTGGTCCCCGATGCGCTGCACACCTGCGAGGGGACGTCCGGATTGCCGACCGTGGACACGGAGTGGCGGCTGAGCGCTTCCGGTTCGGGCATTCCCGACGGTGTCACCGTGAGGACCGCGGACGGAACGGCCGTCACGTTGCACTCGCCGGTGTCGAGCGAGCGCCTGCGCGTCGAGGCCGCGGAGTGCGCGTACGGGACGCTGGCCCTCACCGCCAGGAATCGCATTCCCGTTACCGGCGGTGGCACGCAGGACAGCGCTGACGCCGAGCTCCGCGTTCGGGTGGAGCCTTCCCTGGAGGACGTGGCCACGGGCAGCCTGGAGCTGGGCGTGGTGCCGTCGGGCGAAGGGGACGTGGACATCGCCCTGGACACGTCGCTGAACTGCGTGGACGCGCGCACGCTGAAGGCGCGGATGTTCCTGGAGACCCTGGGCGGCGAGGCGTTGGACTCGGCGGTGGTGCCGGTACCCGGGACGTGGCGCCCCGCGCTCCCGCGCTCCTGCACCCTCGAGTCCTACCGCGTGCGCGGCGAGCTCTTCGACGACAGTGAGGGGCCGGTGCGAGAGGGCGGCCGTGCTCAGACGGAGATTCCCAACCAGCCCCTGCCGGCGCGGCTGGGAGCGCTCGAAGCCGGGGCGCTGGTGGCACGCTGTGGCGAAGGCGCGAGCGCCACGCTGACGCAGACGATTCCGGCCAATGCCTGCGGCGAAGTGGCCATCTCCTGGTCCCAGGTGGCGGGGCCCGCGCTGTCAGAAGTCTCCCTGGCGGGCCCGAGCGTCACGGTGAGCACGCAAGAGACAGGGCTGGAGGCGTTGGTGGGCCAGTCCATCACCCTGCGCGTCCTCGCCGACGCGGGCGGCAGCAACACCGCGACCACGGATTACGTGCTGCCGATTACCTCCGAGCGCTTCGTGGACGTGCGTCACGCGATGGAGTCGCCCACGGCTTCGGAGAAGGGGCTGGTGGGCGTGGTGGTGGAGCTGCGCAACACCTCCGAGTGCGAGGTCGGCGGCCTCCACTACCTGGAGAACGTGGACGGGCTGGAGTGGGTGCCCGGCAGCGTGAAGCTGGACGGCGTCGCGGTGGAGGCGCGGGCGGTGGACGGTGGCTTCCGGGTGGAGGACATCCGGCTGCCCGCGCAGAGCACGCAGATGCTGACGTACGTGGGCCGCTCGCCGCTGCTGTCCACGCCGCGGCTGGGCGGGGAGATGACCCTCAACGGCGTGCCCGTTTCGGGGGATGCCGCGGTGCCGCCTCCGACGTCGGGATGCGGCTGCTCGGGAGGGGGTTCGGGCGCGGCCGTCTTCGGGCTGGCGGCGCTGGCGCGGGTGCTGCGCCGCCGGAAGTAGGGCGGCGCTTACAGCCCGAAGCTGATGCGGTGACGGCGGCTCGGCGTGTCGGGCCGCTCCTCCAGTACACCGAGGAGCTCCAGTCCCCGCAGCGTGGCCAGCGTCTGCCGCTCCGGCAGGTCGGTGAGGGCGAGCAGGTCCTCCACCGTCTTGCTGCCGTCCGCATACGCCAGCACCAGGGCCTGGGCCCCCTCGAGCTTCAGCTCGTGCAGGCCGTAGGGCGCATCGGCGGTGGGGAACAGCCGGCGCGAGCGCGGCATGTGCCGACGCAGCGTCACCAGCGTCTCCGTCTTCGCCACGCCCTCCAGCACCAGGTCACCGGGGAAGACGGACAGCTTCACCAGGTCCGTGCGGCGGGGGCGCATGGCACTGAAGCCGTAGCCGCCTTCCTTCCACGTGAAGGTGGACCAGATGATCTCCTTCACCTGCTCCACCAGCAGTTGCTCTCGCTGGGCCGCGTCCATCAGGCCCATGCGCAGCATGGCCTCGCCGGTGCGCAGTCCGCGCTCTTTCGCGAAGGCGGCGACCTCGGCGAGCCGGGCCTCGGGCAGCACGCCCTGGCGGACGCAGAATCGGCCGAAGCGCTCGGCGGCGAGGTTGGACGCGGCGTACACGACGCGGCCGGACTCGAAGTAGACGACCTTGAGCACCTGGCCCTGCTGAAGCTTCAGCTCGCCGTGGTGGCGGGCTTCGTAATAGGCGTTGAGCAGCCGCGCGACGGTGGCGTCCTCCAGGACGCCGCCCAGGGACCAGTCGGGCAGCGCGCGCTTGGGCGGCGGCGGAGTCGAAGGCGCGGTGCTTTCGCTCCAGACCTGCTCGCGCCTGCCGAAGGGCAGGGGGAGGGCGTGCTCCGTGTCCGCGGGCTCTGGCAACGGGTCGGTACTGGGGACGACCTGCAGGGGCTCGGCGGCGTCGCTGGGCTCAGGGGGGAACTCTTCCAGCACGATGAGGTCCTCGGTATCGAGCAGCTCGTCCAGCAGCACGCTCTCCGCGATGGGCGGGGGAGCGCGGGGTTGAGGTGCAACGCCACCGGCCTGCTCCAGGGCCTCCATGACGGTGATGAGCTCGAACGGCTTCTCGAAGAAGCTCCGGGCGCCGTGGACCTGCACGGCCTCCTGGGCGAAACGGTCCCCTTTGTACACACCACTGACGGCGATGGCGGGGATGCCATGGGCACGCAGCGCGGCCAGCACCTCGCTGCCCCGGATGTCCGGGAGCAGCAGGTCCACCAGGGCCGCGTCCCAGTGTTGTCCGGGGCCGAGTGACTCCAGCGCGGCCTCGCCGGTGGCCGCGGCTTTCGCGTCGTGTCCCCGGCTTTGCGCCAGGGCGACGATGAGGGAGGCCAGCTCGTGGTTGTCTTCGACGATGAGCAGTCGCGCCATGGGCGCGCAGACCATAGCATCCGCGTCATGGACGTTCAGGGCTTCCACCACGTGGCCATCCAGGCGCGGGACATCGAGCGTGTCACCGGCTTCTACAGAGACCTGCTGGGCTTTCCGGAGTTGACCCGTCATCTCCGCCCGGACGGCTCCTTGCGGAGCATCTGGGTGGGCGTGCCTGGGGGCGGCTTCCTGGCCATCGAGGCGGCGGGCGGCGAGCCCGTCTCCACGCCGTTTCGCCACGAGGCGCCGGGTCTTCTGCTGCTGGCATTCCGGATTCCGAAGGCAGCTCGGGCGGGTGTGGTCGACACCTTCACCCGCGCGGGTGTGCCGCTGGAGAACGAGACGCGGTGGTCGGTGTACGTCCGGGACCCCGAAGGCAACCGCGTTGCGCTCAGTCATCACCCGGAGGACTAGACGCACCGCCCCACGGCTGCGGGTGTGCTTGCGGAGCGGGACGGGGCACGGCTACAAGCGGCCCCATGCGCCTGGGTGAGCAGCTCCTGAAGGATGGTCTCGTCACCGCCGAGGGACTCGAAGAAGCGCTCGAGGCCCAGGTGGTGCATGGCGGGCGGTTGGGAACGAACCTGGTGGAGCTGGGCCTGCTGTCGGAGGTGGACCTGGCGAAGGCGCTGGGGAAGGTCCACAACAGCGCGTTCGCGTCCGGGGAGATGGTTCCGGACCCCAAGGCGATGGAGCTGGTCTCCTCGAACCATGCGGACGACAAGGAGTACCTGCCCATGCGGGTGGACGCGACGCGGCTGAGCATCGCCGTCGTGAACCCGCACGACTTCTCGACGCTGGACGCGATTGCCTTCAAGACGGGCAAGCGCGTGGTGCCGGTGGTCATCCCCGAGTTCCGGATGAACCAACTGCTGCGCCGTTACTGCAAGGCGTTCCGGCCGCTGCGCGCCGTCGACATGAACGCGGTGCGGCCGCGTCCCTCGGCGGGCTCGCAGGCCGAGCTGGCCAAGGCCGCGGAGACGCCGCCAGACTTGATGAGCGAGGAGGAGTTCCAGTCCGTCTACGCCTCCGCCCTGCGCGGTGGCGCCGACTCCGACGGGGACATGGGCGAGGAGGAGATCATCACCGGCGTAGAGGTACTGGAGGCCGCGCCCGAGCCTCCGCCCGCGACGGTCCGGCCGCAGGTGCCCGTGGCTCCGCCGCCGCCACCCCAGGCCATCGCTGTCCCACCGCAGATGGTTCAGCCGCACGTGCCACCCCCGGCGCCCGCGCTGGGCGGCTCGCCACCGCCTGTGCAGGTGCCGCGCGCACCGGAGCCGCCGCCGACGCCGCTGACCTTCGCGGAAGCGCAGGCGGAGCTGGCTCGCAGCTCGGACCGCGAGGACGTGGCGCACACGGTGCTGCGCTTCGCGCTGGGCAAGTGGAAGCGGAACCTGCTGCTGTCGGTGCAGGGCAGCCTCGTGACGGGCTGGCACGGCATGGGGGTGGGGGTTCGCGACGCGGTGGTGCGCCGCATCGGCGTGCCGCTGCGGGAGCAGAGCACCTTCCGGCTCGTGCGGGACACGCGCTCGCACTACATCGGGCCCGTCCGCCGTGATGCGGCCATGGGCGTGTTCTACAAGCTGCTGGGGGACGGGTTCCCGAAGACGGCCGTCATCCTCCCGCTGCTGGTGCGCGGCAAGGTCGTGCACCTGCTCTACGTGGACAACGGCCCGGACCAGCTCACTCCGCCCGACGTGGGCGAGCTGCTCATCCTCTCGCAGAGCGTGGGCCGCTCGTACGAGGCGATGATGCGGCGCCGCAAGAGCGCGTAGGACATCGCGCGCTCGCGGCGGAATGGCTCAGGTGGACAGCTCCTCCACTTCGAACGTCATGCCCGCACGGCGCAGCCGCTCCACCAGTCGCATGCCCATGGCGGAGGCCGGCGTGAGCACGCCGCCCGTGGTCGGAGTGTCGTCGAAGGCGAGGCACAGCGCGGACTCGGCGAGCATCCGCGACGTGGCCGCGTAGCCCGGGTCTCCCTGCGCCGCCACCTTGCCCTTCAGCCGCACCTGCTTGCCCGTGCGGGGGGAGGTGCCTTCGCCACGAAGCTGCGCGACGAAGAAGCCTTTCTCCCGGGCTTCCAGAGACGGGCCTTCACCCGGCGCGGGCAGTACCTTCTTCTCCAGCAGCGTGCGTAGGGGCTTCACCTGCATCGCGGCGACGACGCCTCCCAGGCCCGCGGTGACGCCCGTGGCGCGCAGCAGGCCCTTGGGCCCGGCGCCATAGCTGGCGACCTCCGCGTACCGGAAGTGCTCTCCCCACGGGTGACCGAGCAGCGCATTGCTGCGTCGGACGACGCGCGTGTTCACGGTCGCCATGAGGAACGGGCCGGTCCACTGGCCCAGTTCCTGGCTGTAGTGGACGCCCAGCGCGTCCTTGGACTCGGGTCGCCAGCGGCCTGGGACGGGGTCCAGCGCATGCGGGTGGGCCATGATTCGCCGCACCGAGCGGTCCGTTGATGCTTCTTCCATCGCCTGCACCATGCTCGCGGCCGTGCCACCGCTAGCGCCTCCGCGCATGGGACCCATGTAGAGGCGGACTGCTTCCAGGTGCCCGCCATGGTGCTCCCGCATGTGCTCCTGCATCATCAACACGCCCAGGTCCGACGGAATCGAGTCGAAGCCACAGGTGTGGACGATGCGTGCGCCGCTCTGCCGCGCCTGCTCGTGGTGGGCGTCAATCATCCGCCGCATCCACTGCACTTCACCCGTCAGGTCGCAGTAGCTGACGCCGGCCCGAACACACGCCGCGACGAGCTCGCTGCCGTAACGTGCGTAGGGGCCCACCGTGGTGCAGACCACGCGGGTGCGAGGGACCAGGGCATCCAGCGACGCGGCGTCGCGTGCATCCGCGACGAGCAGCGGTAGCTCCGCGAAGGAGGGCGCAATCGCCGCCAGCCCCTGCCGGACCTTCTCCAGCTTGTCGAGGTCGCGTCCCGCCAGGGCCCACCGTGCGCGGTGGCTGTCCTGGGTCCTGGCGAGATATTCGGCGACCAGTCGCCCGGTGAAGCCGGTGGCCCCCCAGGCGATGATGTCGAACTCCGTGGCGGAGGTGTTCATGGGCGCGGGAGTCTGGTCGCGCCCCGAAGGCACCGCAACCGCGGCGTGAAACGAGTGTTCACGCCGCGGAGATTGCTACCCCGGTTACTCCTCTTCGGGCTTCTCGAAGTTGACGTCGAAGGTGACGCGTTGGCCCGGCTCCACCTTGAACGTCTTCTGCCACCGGGAGTTGTTCACGATGACCAGGAGCTGGTGCGTGCCTTCGTACAAGTCCAGTTCCTCGATGGGTGCGGCACCGATGAGCCGGCCATCCACCGTGACGATGGCGCCCTCCGGGGCGCGTACGTTCGCGAATCCCTTGTTGAGGAAGATCTGCTGCGAGGAACGGCCACCCGCCGGCACGGTGATGACCCGTGTCGTCTGGATGCCGAGCACCGGGTTGCTGAGCGTCAGCACGTGACGGCCCGCGGGCACGGCCGCGGAGACCGGCGTGCGGCCCAGGTACTGCCCAGGAATCGAGACCTCCACGCGCGGGTCCACGGTGACGTCCAGCGTGCCCATGGGAATGCCGGCATCCACGGGGCCCGCATCCTGCGTCACGCCGGCGTCGACGGGCAGGGCGTCGGTGACGCCCGCGTCCTCGAGCTCGGACTCGATGTTGGAGGGCAGCTGGCTGAGCACGACGGCCCCCGCGCCCACCGTGAGCGCCAGACCGACGCCCACGAAGGCCATCCAGGTGCGTGACTGCTTCTGCGCGGCGGGAGGCGTCGTGGGGGCCGCGTGTGCGTCCGCGCCCGTCGGGCCGGTGGGGACAGTGGCCCCTGCCGAGGCCCCCGTGCCCGTGGCGCCGGGATGAGCCTGAGTGCCTGTGCCGGACTGATGCTGTGCGCCCGCGCCGGACTGCGCCTGTGCGCCTGAGCCTGAATGGGCCTGAGTGCTTGCGCCGGACTGATGCTGTGCGCCCGCGCCGGAGTGGACCTGTGCGCTTGCGCCCGCCTGTGACTGGCCACCTGCACTGGACTGAGTCTGTGCGCCTGAATGCGCTTGAGCGCCCGCGCCGGATTGCGCCTGTGCGCCAGCCTGCGCCTGGCTGCCTGCACCGGATTGAGTCTGTGCACCCGCGCCACTTTGCGCGTGGCCAATTGCACCGGACTGCGTCTGAGCCCCCGCCGAACCGGAGCCGGACTGCCCCGTGCTGCCCGCAGCCGGTGCCGCCTGCGCGTTGCCACCGGCCGCCGAGCCACTCCCAGCCTGCGCACCCGAACCATCGGGCGAGCCCGAGGCATGCAACTGTCCCGGCAACTCCGGCCACTTCGCGGGCATCAAGCCCGGGGGCAGGGCGCCGCGCGCGAGGAACTCAGCCACGGCGGGCGGAGAGATGCCAGCCTTCTGCATCACCTCGGCGATGCCCGTTTCAATCACCCGCCGCCGCGTCGCGCGAGCCTCGCTCTCGGGCGGGAAGTACTTCGACAGGAACTCCGAGAACTCCGCATGCGTGGGCAGCGAGCCGACGGCCTCGACTACGGCCTCGCGGAACGCGAGCGCCGTCGGATACCGCTCCTTGGCCCGCTTCGCCGTCGCCCGGCGCAGCACCGCGTCCAGCTTCAGCGGCACGTCCTGCGCCATGGGCGGCAGCGAGCGCGTGAGCACGGCCTTGTCCGGGTCCGCCGCATCCTTGAAGGGAATCTTCCCGGAGAGGCACTCGTGCAGGACGAGTCCCAGGAGGAACACGTCCGACTGGACGTTGACCGCCTCGCGTCCACCGAGGAGCTGCTCGGGCGCGCTGTACAAACGCCGGTTCTTCACGCGCTTGCCACCGCGCTCGCGCGGAGCCACGCCGAGCGCGCCATAGCCCGTCACCTTCGTCAGACCGCCGAAGGAGATCATCAACGTCTCGGGCCGGACGTCACCGTGCACAAAGGGCGTGCCGTCGTCATTGCCAGCGACGTGCGCGTAGTGGAGACCCACGGCGGCATCCGCCACGACGAGCGCCGCGAAGTGCGGCGGCAGGCGGGGGTGGGCCTCCAGCAGGCGACGCAGGGGCTCGCCGTCGGCGAACTCGGTGACACGGGCCAGTCCGCCATCCTGCTCGGCCAGGGCGTGGACACGGAGGATGTGCGGATGCTCGAAGACGAGCGCGCGAGCGGTCTCGCGACGCAAGGTCGCCTTCAGCTCGGGGTTCTGCACGACATCTTGCGGTGCCCAGATGAGCACCACGGGACGGGGAGACGCGCCGTCCTCCAGGGCGAGTCCGAGGAAGGCACGTGAGCCTTCCCCAGCCAGCAGGGGACCAAGGGATTGGTAACGGACGGAACTCATGACATCGCATGTTAGTGCGAGTCACGCGGGTCCTGAAATACGGGGAGCCCGTCGCCCTTTCCCGACAGCTACAGCCGGTAGCCTGCTTCCCGCTCGAAGGGCAGCGTCACGTGGTAGCCGTAGCGCCCGCGCCGCACGAGCAACAGGACGCTACGTCCCCGTCGCGCGGTGAGCAGGGACTCCCGGAAGGCGTCGTTCGTCGTCACGGGCTGGTTGTTCACACGGAGGATGATGTCTCCGGGCTCAAGCCCGATGTCCGCCGCCGCGGAGCCCTGGCGCACGCCGGACACGGCCAGGCCGCCGCGAATCTCCTTCACGCGGAGTCCCAGCCGTTCCCACGCCAGCCCCTCGACCATGCGAGCGGGGAACTCCACCGGCGTCACCTGGACGGTGCGCAGGCCGCCTTCGCGGAAGAGCACCACCGGGAAGGCGGAGCGGGCGGGGTAGCCGCGCACGCGGGTGTCGAAGTCCTCGGCGTCCTGGATGCGCGAGCCGCCCAGCTCCGCCACCACGTCCCCGCGCTTCACGCCAGCCTCCGCGGCCGGACTCCCTGCCTCCACCGCCGTCACCAGCGCGCCATAGGCCCGGTCCCACCCGAGCTGCCGGGCGACGCGGACAGGCAGGTCGGCCGTATCGATGCCCACCCACGCCGGGCGCACCTTCCCGAAGCGGGTCAGCTCGTCGACGATGCGGCGCACCTTGTCGGCCGGAATCGCGAAGCCGATGCCCTGCGCGCCGCCGCCGAAGATGGCGGTGTTGATTCCGATGATTTCCCCATCCACGTTGAGCAGCGGGCCGCCCGAGTTGCCCGGGTTGATGGCGGCGTCCGTCTGCACGAAGTCGTTGTAGACGCGGTTGTCGGCGCGGAAGGTGCGGCCCACCGCGGAGACGACGCCCGCGGTGACCGTCTTGCTGAGGCCGAACGGGCTGCCAATGGCGACCACCGTCTCGCCAATCATCAGGTCGGAGCTGGTGCCCAGCTTCGCGATGGGGAGGGCCTCCTTGGCATTGACCTTGAGCACCGCTAGGTCGTTCGCCGCGTCGCTGCCGATGACCTCCGCGTCGAACGAGCGGCCATCCGCCAGGATGACGTGGATGGCGGAAGCGCCCCGGATGACGTGGTCATTGGTGACGATGATGCCGCTGGGGTCGATGATGGCGCCGCTGCCCAGGCCGGAGATTCTCTGACGCTCCGGCTCCGCGCCCATGCCACCGAAGAACTCCTCCAGGGGAGAACGGCGTCCACGGAAGCGCGACTCCACCTCCTGCTCGGTGCCGATGTAGACGACGGCAGGGGAGACCTTCTGCACGACCTCGACGATGGCGTCACGCCGCCGCGCCATGTCCGCGTTCGCCGTGCCCGAGGTCAGCAGGGCCATCACCAGCAGGCTCCACCTCATGACTGCGTGCTTCATTCCAACCCTCCGTGCACCGCCAGGGATTGTCGGGCGAAGGACATTCTGATTGTCGGGAAGGCCGCAGCCTACCCGGGGCCCCTGGATGCGGTGTCTCGCTCTTCATAAACCACTCCGGTCATCCATGAACGAATGCATCTCTGGGATGCACGTCCTCGCGGAGTGTCAGTACACCGTGGGAGTGGATTGTTATCCTGGCGGCGCGCAAGCAGTCGCGGCGTGCCGAGGCGAGGGAGTGGAAGCATGAGTCTCGTCCTGGTCGCGGACGATGAGCCAGCGGTGTTGGAGGTTCTCAGTCAAGTCGTGGAGGACCTGGGCCACGACGTCTTGAGAGCGCGGGATGGCGAGGAGGCGCTCGGTCTGGCGCGTGCCCGGCATCCTCAACTGGTGGTGACGGACCACATGATGCCGCGGCTGAGCGGCGTGGAGCTCTGCCGCCGGATGAAGCAGGAGGCACAGCTCAAGGACGTGCCCGTCATCCTCCTCAGCGCGGTGCTGCCCCAGGGCGCGCCGGAGGCGTTCGCCTTCCTCCACAAGCCCTTTGAAATCACCGACTTCGAATCGGTCATCCACAAATCGCTGGCCGCCTCGCCGGAGCCCCGGATGGCGCACGCGGCGTCCCCCGTGGGCGCGCTGGGGCAGTGGGTGGCGCAGACGCTCCAGGGCCCGCTCGAAACGGCCCGCGAGCAGCTTCGCCGGCTGGAATGCACGCCCTCCGTGGACCGCGCGGCGCTGGACACGCTGGCGGCGCAGCTCCAGTCCATGGAAGCCGTGGGCCGTCACCTGCGCGAGCTGGCGTGGCTGTCCTCGGGCGAGGCGACGCTGGCGCGAATCGACACGGACGTGGGCCAGCACCTGCGCGACGCGGTGGCGGCGCATGGCGCACACGTCACGTTGGAAGCACCCGAGGAGCCAGTCCACGCGCAGGTGGACCCGCCGCGCATCCGGCAGGTGTTCGACGTGCTGCTGGCGAACGCGGTCCGGCAGGGGGACGCGGAGGTGGCGCTCGAAATCTCCCAGACGCAGCTCACGGTGCGCGTGAAGGACGTGGGGCCGGGGGTGGCCGCGGAGGCGCTGGCCCACCTCTTCACGCCCTTCCGGATGGATGCGAAGGGCGTCCGCGGACCGGAGCTGTACGTGGCCTCGGAGCTGGTGCGCCTGCAAGGGGGCGCGCTGTCCGTCCAGTCACGACCCGGCGAGGGCTCCACGTTCAGCCTGATGCTGCCGCGGAGCACCTGACACGCGATGGCATCCCTTCACGGGCGCTTCGCGTGACGAGACGTCAGGCCTGCTGCGACTTCAGCATCCAGCCAATCATCTTGTACAGAAGCCGGGCGCCGACGTTGCCGTCCCACTCGCCGCCCTCGGGGTCGGGGGCCACCTCGGTGAGGTCGAAGCCCACGATGGTGCGCCCGGAGCGGACCACGCCGGCGATGAGGGCCACGGCCTCGGCGAAGGACAGTCCGCCGGGCACCGGGGTGCCCGTGTGGGGGCAGAGCACGGGGTCCAGCCCGTCGATGTCGAAGGACAGGTAGACCTGCTTCGGGAGCAGGGCGACCATCTCATCCACCTGCCGGTTCCAGGGCACGCCGTCGAAGCGCTTGTTCTGGAGGACGGCGTCGAAGAAGCCGTGCACGCGGCCGTTGGAGTCCGCGATGTACTGGTACTCCTCCGCGCTCATGTCGCGCAGGCCCACCTGGACCAGCGTCTTCACGCCGGGGATGCGCTCCGCGACGTTGTACATGATGGACGCGTGGGACCAGGTGAAGCCCTCGTAGGCCACGCGCAGGTCGGCGTGCGCGTCCAGGTGCAGCACGCCCAGGCCGGGGTACTTCTCCGCGTGCGCGCGGATGATGCCGTAGGAGATGGAGTGGTCACCGCCCACCGCGGCCACGCGCTTGCCCTGGTCCAACCAGTGCTTGGTGGTGCGGTAGACGTGCTCGTTCATCTGGTCGCAGAGGACATTCACGTCCTGCGCGGCCTGAATCAGCGCGGCCTCGCCGGAGTGGATGCCACCGGCCTCGATGACGACCTGGGCGCGCTCCTTGGCGCGGGTGTTCCAGTCGCGCAGCTCCTGGGGCTCGGGGAGCATGGCGATGCCACGCTCGTAGGGACGACCCGTCTCCACGTCGAAGAGGTCGACCTGCCGGCTGGCTTCCAGGACGGCGGTTGGCCCCTCGGACGTGCCACCGCCGTAACTGGTGGTGGCCTCGAAGGGAACGGGGATGAGGATGACGTGCGCCTCTTCCGGGGAGTGGGGGAGGCCGAACACGCCGGAGTCCGGCTGGGCGGCGGCGCTGGGGTCGAAGTGGGTAGCCATGGCGGCGCAGGATAAAGGCCCGGTGTCGGGGCGCAATGGTCTGTTACTTCTCGATGCGTTCCTTGACGTCGAAACGCCCGGCCAGCACCTGATGTTTCTCAATCACCAGCCGGTCCGCCGTCAGCACGCCCCGGACGTCCAGGCTGTAGTCGTTGTAGAAGGCGTCGACGGTCGAGGCCTTGAGGTTCCCTCCAATGATGACGGGGCCCTCGGTCTGGAAGGTGTCGCATTCGAAGTCACCGCCCACGAAGAGCTGGCACCCTTCGAAGTTGGACGCCTTGCCCTTCACCGTCAGGTTCCCCGTCACCAGGAGCGACAGCACCTTCAGGGGGCCCTCCACCACGAGGTCGCCGTGGTGGACGAAGGGGTTCTTGGACACCTTCTTGAGTGTCTTGCTCGCGGGGGCCCGCGTGGCGACCTGCCGGATGAGGTCGATGGTGGCGAAGACGAGCGGGGCGTTCGTGTTGCCGTGCTCTGCGATGCCCGCGTAGAGCTGGTCGATGGTGACCGAGTACTCCTCGACGAAGACGCTCTCCATGAACGCGCGGAGCTGCTCCCACGTCTTGGGGTTGCCCCCCGCGGGAGCGTCCCCTGACAGGTATTGGGTGACGCGCTCCTCGGAGAGCTCCTTTACCTTCTTGGGCGGAGGGCCTCGCTGGTCCTGGGTCTTCTTCAGGAGCTCCACGAGCAGGGGGCCCACGTTCTTGCTGTGCCGCGAGGCGCGGGCGACGGAGAGCACCGACCTGCCCCCCTCCGTCTTCAGCCGAGGGTCGATGCCCTGGTCGATGAAGAACCGCACGACGCGGTCAGCGCCGAACTCCGCAGCCCGGTGAATCGGGAACTCGTAGTTCGAACCCGCCCGGATGTCGGCGCCGTACTCCATGAGCAACTGGATGACGTCGACGTTGTTCTGGGGCACGGCGATCATCATCGGCGAGTGCCCGTTGATGGTCTTGAAGTCCAGGCTGACGCCGCTGGCGAGCAGTGCCCGGATTTGAGTCACCACCTCGGCGTTCTTGCGCTCCGCCTTGGCCAGGCTCTGCCGGTACTCGGCCTCCGGCATTTCGACCCGGTGATAGGTCTGGATGTAGTGGAGGTCGTTGATCTGCCGGAATAGCTTTTCGAGCTCTTGCTGCTGCTCCGTCATCGAATCCGTTCCTTCAGTGCGCGATGCGGCTCACGCCCAGCGCACCACCAGCTTGCCCACCGAGTCATTGCCGGCCATGCGCTCCAGCGCCTGCCGGATGTCCGCGCGCGGCACCACCGCGTCTATCACGGGCCGCAGCGCCCCTGTGCGGAACAGCGGCAACAGATGCCGCTCCGCGCTCTGCGCCAGCGCGATCTTCTCTTCCAGCGGACGGCTGCGCAGCACGGTGCCGGTGATGCGCAGCCGCTTCGTCAGCACCGTGCCCAGGTTCACCTCGGTGGCCGCGCCCGCCACCAGCCCCACCAGCATCAGCCGCCCCCGGGGCGCCAGGGCGTTCAGCGTCTCCGGCACGTAGCCGCCGCCCACCAGGTCCAGGCACAGGTCCGCGCCCCGGCCGCCTGTCTCCTCGCGCACCGCGTCGGCGAAGCGCGGCGGCCTGGTGTCACACAGGACCGTGCGCGCCACGCCCCAGGCGGCCGCGCGGGCCAGCTTCGCCGCGTTGCGGCCCGTGCCCACCACGCGCGCGCCCATGGCCTGGCAGATGAGCGCCGCCGCCGAGCCCACGCCACTGGCCACCGCGTGGACGAGCACCGTCTCGCCGGGCTTGAGCTCGCCCTGGAGCACCAGCGCGTCGAACGCGGTGAGGTACGCCTCCGGAATGGCCGCCGCGTCGGTGAAGTCCATGCCGTCGGGGATGGGCATCGCCTCTCGCTCGTGGGTGACGAGCAGGTCCGACCACGCGCCCCCGCCCACCAGTCCCATGACGCGGTCGCCGGGCTGGAAGCGCCGTGCGCGCGGGCCCACGGCCACCACCTCGCCCGCGTACTCCAGGCCTGGAATGTCCGGTGCGACGTCCGGCGGCGCGGGGTAGTGGCCACGAAGCTGCAGAAGGTCCGCTCGGTTGAGCGCGGACGCCCGCACCCGGACCAGAATCTCCCCTGGGCCTGGGACGGGCTCGGGGCGTTCTTCCTCGGCGAGGACCTCGGGGCCTCCCGGACGGGTGATGCGAAGGACCTTCATGGCAGGCGCCTCCTATGGAAAGGCGAGCACGAAACATCCTGGCTCGCGAGAGCGTCAACGCTTATCTAGAACACCGTCCACCATGAGCACCCTGACGTGTCCCATCTGCCAGAAGCCCGTTCCCCCGCGCGGGGAGAACGCTGCCTTTCCCTTCTGTTCCAAGCGCTGCCGCGCCGTGGACCTCGGCCGGTGGCTCGGCGAGGAGTACCGCGTCCCCGACCGGCAGGCGGATGAGCAGGAAGACGAGCTGCCCGCCGACAGCCACCCGGCACGCCAGCACGGCGACGCATGAGCGGCTTTGTCGACCTGCATTGCCATCTGCTGCCCGGCGTGGATGACGGGGCACGCACGCTGGAAGACGCGCTGGAGATGGCGCGTGCGCTGGTCGACCTCGGCTTCTCCACCGTCGCCCCCAGTCCGCACGCGCGCCCCGAGTACGCCCCCGTGGAGGTGGTGGACGTGCGCCGTGCGGAGCTGGCGGAGGCCCTGGAGCGCGAGCGCATCCCGCTGGCATTGGGGCGCAACGCGGAGAACGTGCTCGACGATGCCTTCCTGCGCGGCCTCAGCACACCCCAGGCCCGCAAGTTGGGCCCGGGCCGCTACGTGCTCGTGGAGCTGCCCTACACCGCGCCCGTCCCCGCGCTGCCGGACATCCTCTTCCGCATCCGTACCAAGGGCGTGGTGCCGCTGCTGGCGCATCCCGAGCGCTGCCTGGAGTTCGAGCGGAAGGGCCGCGCCGCGGAGGCCGTGCGAGCTGGGGCATTGTTGCAACTGGATATCGGTGCGCTCATCGGCCGCTATGGCGGCACGGCGAAGAAGCTGTCCCGCGCCTTCCTGGACGACGGGCTCTATGCGGTGGGCGCCACGGACCTGCATGGGCCCGTGGGGGCCCGGGACTGGGTGGGACGCTCGCTGGCGGAGCTGCGGAGCAGGGCAGGGGAGGCGAGCTTCGCCCGTCTCATGAGGGACAATCCCGCGACTTTGTTGGCCGGGGAGTCACTGGAGTCCGACCCGGACTGACGGTATACCCGGCCCCTGTGAAACGTGCCGTCAAACTCCTGGCCAGCCTCCTGGTCACCTTCCTCTTCATGTGGTGGGCCTTCCGGGACACGGATTGGGCGACGCAGCTGGCCAGCCTGAAGTCGGCCAACTACGCGTGGCTGGTGCCGTACTTCGGCTGCCTGTTGGCCATCCACGTCTTCCGCACCCTGCGCTGGGGCTGCCTTCTGTCGGGCCTGGAGCAGGTCCCGTTCCGAAAGCTGAATGAGGCGTCCGGCATCGGCTTCATGATGCTGCTGGTGCTGCCCTTCCGCTTGGGCGAGTTCGCGCGGCCCTTCCTCATCGCGCAGCGCAGTGGCATCCGCCGCAGCGCGGCCATGACGTCCGTGGTGCTGGAGCGCATCGTGGACGGCCTCTTCGTGGCGGCGATGCTGCGAGCGCTGCTCTTCTTCGTGCCCACGGAGACGCCGGAGATTCGCTACGTCAAGCTGGGCTCGTGGCTGATGTTCGCGGTGTTCGGCGGCGGTCTGGCGTTCCTCCTCTTCGGCCTCTGGCAGCAGCAGCGCACGGTGAATCTGGTGCGCGCCACCGTGGGCCGGCTGGCGCCGCAGGTGGCGGACAAGGTGGCGGACATCGTCGACACCTTCGTGGGTGCCATGCGGCAGTTGCCGAAGGGGCGGCAGGTCGCGCTCTTCTTCCTCTACACGGCGCTGTACTGGGGCGTGAATGGCGCGGGGATGTCCATGTTGGCCAACGCCTTCGACTGCTCGGGCGCGGCGCCCGGCACCGTCTGCGAGCCCATGGACCTGACGCTCTTCCAGGCCTACGTCGTGCTGGGCGTGCTGGTGGTGGGGCTGATGATTCCGGCGGCGCCGGGGATGATGGGCACCTTCCAGGCGGCCACGAAGGTGGGCCTGAGCCTCTTCCTTCCGGCCGCCGCGGTGAATGCGAGCGGGCTGGCTTACGCCAACGTCATGTGGCTGAGCCAGACGGTGCAGCAGGTGGGCCTGGGCCTCATCCTGCTGTCGATGGGGCACCTGTCGTTCAAGGACATCGCCGGCAAGCTGGACGACAAGGACGGCGAGGCGGCGGCACCTTCCGCCTGACGCCGGGGCCGCATCCCGGCCCCGGGTGCCGTGTCGATGCGGCTTCTTACGGGGTGGGCGTCGACGCCTGCTCCGTCTCCGCGGGAGCGGCTCCCGTCTTCGCGGGGGCGGTGTCACCGCTCTTGCCCGTCACCACACCCTTCACCTTCTCCATGGCGGCCTTCGGGTCGATGTTGCCCTTGAGGGTGCCGAACGGCGTGTCGATGACCTGCTCCCGCTTCTCCGAGGAGGCGTAGCCCTCTGGCGCGCACAGGGCCTTCGAGGTGTCGCGCACGGAGACGACGGGGGTGTTGATGGTGGTGGAGTCCTCGGACGTGGCCTTGGCGACGAGCTTGTCGTCGCGCATCAGCACGCAGCGGTCCTCGCCGTAGTACCAGGCGGTGGAGCTGTCCGGGAACTCCTGCGCGCGCGTGGGTCCTGAGCCCATGGCATCGACGACCTGATGGGACGACATGCCCGGGTAGAGCTTGTCGAAGCCAGGGGTGGCACAGCCGGCGGCGGCGAGCGCGAGTGCGGCGCTGACAATCGGGAGACGCATGGGGTGTGGGGCTCCTTCCGAAAAGGAATCGCGGAGCCTACCCCGGCGCCACGTCCGGCCTCCATGTGGGGGGCCGGACGCATCGTGTCAGAGTTCCTGATCCAACCAGCGGACGATGGCCTCGCGAATCGAGGCCGGCCGCTCGGAGTCCAGTCGGGTGCGAAGCAGGCGGGCCGCGTCGGCGTCGCGCAGCATTGAAGCGGGCATCAGCTCACGCGTGCGAGGAAGGGACGCGCGGGACGCGACGGCGGCAGACCTCATGACTGGCCTTCCTCCTTGGGCTCTCCGCGGCCGTACTTGCCGAGCAGGTCATCCACGGCCTCGCGCAGGTACTCGCTCTGGTGGATGCGGGTCCGCCGCGCCAGCTCGCGCAGCTTCTGGACCTGCTCCTCGGGGACCAGGACGTGGGTGGAGACGATGTCGGCGTCCGGGCCTCGGACGTCGACAGACACTTCCGTGGCCGCCGGGGACGACGGAGCCTCGGGGCTCAGGGGACTGGCGCTTCCATCCTGCATCGGACTTCCTCCGGGCGTGGCTGCTACAGGCCGCTACCTGCCTGTCCGCGGCATTAGGCGGGCGGACGGGCACGTCGTCAAAAAATGCGCCGGGGGCCAGGGGCTCGAGCCGTGCCGCAGCTCGCGTTGACAGCGCGGTACCGCGCTGCTACTCCGCGACTTGCCTTAGGGGAGTAGTTCACGCCAGCGGCGCTGGCGGCGGGAAGCTCGACACACTGGCTGGAAACGGCCCGGGCCCCCACCTCGTGATGTTCGCGAGACGAACGAGACCTTCGGACAGGGATTGTCGTTTCTTCCTGGCCGAGGTCCGTCGTGTGCGCGTGCTGCCCTGGCGTCTCCCACGAATCTGAACCCCGGCCCTGTTGTTGCGAGGGAGTCGTCATGTTGGAAGCGCTCATGGGTTCGTTTGTGTTGGTGGCCGCCAGTGAGATGGGGGACAAGACGCAGTTGCTCGCGTTCTCCCTGGCCACGCGGTTTCGCAAGCCGTGGCATGTGCTGGCGGGCATCTTCGTCGCCACCGTCGCCAATCACGCGCTGGCGTCCAGCGTGGGCAGTTGGGTGTCCGCGCACGTGCCGGCGAAGTGGATGGCGCTGCTCCTGGCGGTGCTCTTCATCGGCTTCGGTTTGTGGACGCTCAAGCCGGACACGCTGGATGAAGACGGAGGCAAGCCGCCGCGCTTCGGCGCTTTCCTCACCACGGTGGTGCTCTTCTTCCTCGCGGAGATGGGGGACAAGACGCAGTTGGCCACCATGGCCGTGGCCGCGCGTTATCAGGCGCCCATCACGGTGACGCTGGGCACCACGGCCGGGATGATGCTGTCGGACGGCCTGGCTGTGTTCCTGGGGGACCGGCTCGCCGGGCGGGTGCAGATGAGTTGGGTGCGGTGGGCCGCCGCCAGCCTCTTCTTCATCTTCGGCGCCCTGTCGCTGTGGACGGCGCTCCGGATGTCCTGACGGCTGGGACGCGCAGTGTGAATGAGGCGCTGTTACGGAGAAGTGTATTGCGCTTCATCACGGGAAAAGCTCCCATGTGAGAGGTCTGGGATGACCCGGACTTTTCTTCAGGAGCTGGAATGCGTTCCCCCATTCGTTTCTCCGCGATGATTCTGATGAGCGCCCTCATGGGCGTGGGTTGCAACGGTGCCCAGCCGCAGGACCCGGCGGCCGAGGCCGAGGTGATTGCCGAGACGGCGGAAGTGAAGCAGGGCGCTGTGGGCGACGTGGTGCTGCGCTGTGACGAGTTCCAGGGCGGCACGCACCTGGAGGTCGTCCAGACGGCGACCGGCTTCGAGGCCGCGTACGTCTCCGAGGAGTACGACCCCTGGGATTGTCGCTGCACGTACACGAAGCGCGAGATTCTGGGGCAGTACAACCAGTGCCGCCGGTCCACGGTGGACCCGCGCATCATGAACTGCTACCGCATCGAGCCGAGCGGCACCATTGGCAAGGTGGTGCTGTCCACCACGCGCGTGCAGAAGACGCAGATGGTCATCGGCAGCAGCACGACGGTGAACTACAGCGAGCTGAGTGTCGCGGCCATCAACCAGGATCCCGGCCAGACGCCGCGCCGTGACTACGTCTTCCCGCTGAGCGACTGCCAGTAGTCCGTACCCGGGCCGGGGTGGCGAGTGTGCCCCGGCCCTTTCTCCAGGGGGGGCGATGATTTCGGGCCGCGAGGGACGTCTCATCCTCAGGAACCCCTTCCCTGGAGGTCGTCGTGGCAGCGCATGATTCGTTGAAGGCCCGTGAACCGGGCGGTCCCCATGTCATCGTGAGTCTCCCGACGCGAGACCTGGCGAGGGCCTTTCGGTTCTACCGGCAGGGGCTCGGCTTCGCCCTCATGGCCGGGACGGAGGGCGACGCGATGCCCGAGCCCGTCCACTTCCGGCTCAACGCGGGCGTCAGCCTGATGCTCATCCCCACGGGCGGGTTCGGCTGGGTGGCGGGCGGCAACCGGGTGGCGGAGCCGGGCGTCTCCGAGTGCATCCTGGGCCTGTCGCTGGAGACGGAGGCCCAGGTGGACGCGCTCATTGCCCGGGCGCGGGAGGCGGGGGCGGAGGTCCCGGCCCCACCGGGGAAGCAGCCCTGGGGGTACTCGGGGACGTTCAAGGACCCGGACGGCCACGTGTGGATGCTGGACGTGGCGGGCTGAGGGCGGGGCTTCCGGCCAGGCCTCAGTGCTCGAAGATTCGGCCATTCGTCGACCAGGGAGGGGTGTATCCCTGGTTGATGAACTGCCCCATCACCCGGCCGAGCGCGGTGATGGCCTCTCGCTCGATGGCGGTGAGGCCGGGGTGCCAGATGTCGAGCAGCAGGCAGACCCGAGGCCGGTCGCTGTTGTTCCACACCTCGTGCAGGAAGGTGTCGTCGAAGAACAGGGACTCGCCCTCCACCCATTCGCGCGTCTCACCGTCTACCCGGATCCGGCAGTCGGGCGGAACGATGAGCGGCAGGTGGCACGTGAGCTTCAGGTTCATCGTGTCGTGGTGCGGCGGAATCTTCGTTCCCGGGCCGATCACGGAGAAGAAGAAGGCGCCGCTCGGGCTGAACTGAGGGTAGAGCGTCTCCATCAAGGCCGCGCTGCGGGGGCAGGCCTCGCAATTCGTCTCGTTCCGCATGCCCTCCTTGAGCAGATAGAGCGACCCCCAGTCCTGCCGGTCGAGGGTGGGGAAGCGGCCCGGCATCTGCTCTTCGTAGGCCAGCAGTTCGCCCTGGTGCGCGCGCGTCAGGAATTCCTCGCGCAGCATCGGCGTGGCTTCTTTCAGGAGGCGGGCCAGGGAGTCGAGCGAGGGGTACTCGGAGGCCGAGTACCAGCCGCGCGTGCCCAGACCCGGGAAGTAGAACAATGACGGGCGTTGCAGCGCCGGCAGCGGTGGGAGGGGCTGTCGCCCCGTGTTGATGAGCAGGGTTTCTTCCACACGCGCGAGCGCCTCACCCGCATGGGTTCGACGGAAGGGAATCATGGCCGCGTCGAGCGCTTCGATGATGGGATTGGACATGGGGTGCCGTGGAGAATTCTGTGTGGGTTGAATTCTTGAGAGGAAATTCCTGGGCGGTCTGGGGTGTCTTGCGATTCAGGTCAGGGTGGCTTCTATTGTCGTAGCTCTAGGTGGGGTGGAGTGTTTGTTTTGTCATTGAAGCGGGTGGTGTAATGGTTGTCAATGCAAGGGCTTGTCATGACCGTCAAAGTGTCCAGCGGTGCCTGTGAGTTCTCCTGACGCCCCCGCCCATGCCGGGGAGGCCCTCGGCCGGGGAGACCCGGCCCTGGCATTGGCAGCCCTGCCCGGGGGGCCGCCCGCCGGCTTCGTGAGCCAGCCCTTCTGGCTGTTCTGGTTCTTCGAGAACATCTCCGTCGCCGGCCGATGGATGATGGAGATTGCGGGCGGTTGGCTGGTGGCCCGGCTCGCGGATTCGGCGGCGCAGGTCGCGTCATTAATCAGCATCGCCAGCATTCCGGTGCTGGTGAGCATGGCCTGGGCGGGGCAGGTGGCGGATCGCTACGACCGGCGGCGGACGGTCCTGCTGATGGGGCCAGGGCTGGCGGTGACCGCGCCCAGGTGGGCCGGCATGCGGCTCGTGTGCGCCCCCTTGGTGGTGGGACTGGCGCAGGTGGGCCTCTCCTATTCGACCTCGCCGCTGGGGGCCGCGGTCATGCTGGCCATCAGCTCCTTCGGCATCGCCACCCTGGCCGGGCTGACACTGATGTTCATCCAGCTCACGTGTCCCCAGGACCTCCAGGGGCGGCTGTTGGGCCTTCACAACATCCTGTTCGCGGTCGTCCCTCCCGCGGGCATCGTCATGGGCATGTTGACCCACTATGTCGAGCTGCGCGTCAGCATGCGCTTCTTCGGGCTGCTGTTCGCCGGGGTTTCGACGGCGTGGTTGCTGCTCGCGCGGATTGGATCCGCGGACCTCACGAGGGCGGAAGGAAACGGTGTCGTATGAGTGCCTCCAGTTCTTCAGACATCCTGGCGCGGTTCGAGAAACTCGTCCGGCGGCGCGCGGTGTCCTCCGACCCCGCGTGGCGCATGGAGAGCGGGGAGGGCTTCCTCCGGGCCCTCGGGCCTTCGCCATCCCCTTTTGACAATTCCCTGTGTTGGGCCCACACGGATGAAGAGAACGTGGAGGCGGTCATCGCGGCACAGATGGCGTATTTCCGCTCATTGGGGCGCGCCTTCATGTGGAAGGTCTACACCCAGGACAGCCCCAGTGATTTGGAGACGCGTCTACTCCGAGCAGGGTTCGAGGTTCAGGCGCACGTGACGCTGGTCGTGCTCGACACGGCCCGCTCGCAGCCCGCGACCGCGCTTCCTCCGGGCGTCGAAATCCGGCGCGTGGACGACGCCACCGGGCTCGCGGCGGCCATGAAGGTGCAAGAGGTCGTCTGGAGTCAGGACTGCCAATGGTTGCACGACGCATTGAAGGAGGAGCTGCGGACGCAGCCGGACACGCTGAGCATCTTCGTGGGGTGGTCGGAAGGACGGCCCGTGTGCTCCAGTTGGATTCGCATCGAGGAGGGGGCGCCCTTCGCCAGTCTTTGGGGCGGCTCGGTCCTCCCGGACTTCCGGGGCAGGGGCTTCTACCGCGCCATGGTGGCGGCGCGGGCCGAGGTGGCGCGTCAACGCGACATCGCGCACCTCTATGTCGAGGCGGGCGACATGAGTCGGCCCATCCTCGAGCGCCTCGGCTTCCAGGCGCTCTCCCAGGTGGCCAAGTGCATCTACCGTCCGCCTGGCGTCGCGTGAGGCGAAGCTCGCCCAGGCGCCGCACGGGGTGAGACCTAGCGGATTCGTTTCAAGAAACCGCCGGGGTTGCTGGTGAAGAGGAGTTTCTCCCGGCTGCTGTCCCGCTCGAAATCGGGCGCTGTCGGGAGGAACGCCTCGATGGCCTCCATGGGCCCGCGCTCCACCTGGAACGTGTGCAGAGGGTGGCCGATGTTCGTGTCCTCCACGATGAGGTAATGCCCTGGCGACACCAGCGGGCTGTATAGGCGCAGCTCCTGGAGCACGTGCTCGGCGCTGTGGTCCGAGTCGAGCACCACCATCGTTCGGGTTCCGGGAGCGATGCGGCCGCGGACACGCTCGAGGATTTCCGGCGCGACCGAGGACCCCTGCATGTATTCGATGCGGTGGTGCCGGGGCACGCTCTCCCGTTGGTCGAGGTCGATGCTGATGACCTGACCGTGGCCCAGGAGGTCACACAGGTGCGCGAAATAGAGCGCGGAGCCCCCGAACATCGTTCCCGTTTCGATGATGAGGTCCGGGCGCGTCTCGTGGAGGATCTCCTGGTAGATCCACAGGTCATGCGGCACCTTCCGGATGGGGACTCCCATCCACCGCTCGCCTCCGCCGTGGTACTCCCGCGTGACAAGCGCTCCGAAATACAACGCATGGAAGTCGTCGATGATCTGCTTCATGGCGTCGTGTTCCTTTCACTGCGCGATTCGGCGAGGTGTCGCACTCCCGCCAGGTAGGTGGCGGCGAGCCGTTCCACGGTGGACGGCTCGTGCAATTCGTTGCTGTACCGCCATTCGAACTGCAGCAGGCCGTCCACCACGGCGGCGATGAGCTGAAACACATGGCTCCGCCGGGCGGATGGGTCCCGGTCGGTGCCGGTCGACTCACGGGCGAGCCGGAACGCAGGGTTCTCCGTCAGCATTCGTTGGCTCATGTAATCGAAGCTCACCTCGGCGCCTGGCAGTGCGCCCAGCCTCCGCGCCAGCCCCTCCGTGCCGTTCATGTAGCGCAGCAATCCGTGGCCCAGGCCCTGGCCGGGCAGTTGGCGCAGTGAGCTGGCCACCCACTCGAGCGCCTGGGACAGTCCGCTGGCGCCGACGACATCCAGCCGGACAGGGACGTCCGCCGCCATGCAGCCCGCGGTGCGCGTGGGTTCGAGCCCCTCCAGCTCCGCGCGTCCGTGTCGCCCCAGGTCGACGCGCAGGGCGGCGCCCCCCATCCATTGAGAGAGCGTGTGCGCCAGCGGTGTCAGCAAGACGGCTTCCAGACCGCTTCGCGTCGCGGAGGCGTGCTGAAGCAGCCGCTGGGTCTCATCCTCGCGCAAGCTCATGCGCACGGAGCGCATCGAACCCTCTGAGTTGGTGCCTGGATGGTCGTGCGGGAGTCGCCCGCACGCGCCTTCGAGCTGACTCAGCCATGCCGTTGCCTCCTGCTCCAACCGGGGCGTGTGGGCGAGCGCGTGCAGGTGTTCGGCCCACGCCCTGAACGAGACCGGGGCTGGAGGCCGCTGGATCGACTGCCCCTCAAGGATTTGACGGTAGGCCTCCTGAAGCTCGTCGGTGAGCAGGGCCCAGGTCACGCCATCGGCGATGAGGAAATGGAAGATGAACAGCAGCCTTCCAGGTCGGTGGGCACCGAGGTCGAAGGCCGCCACGCGGAACAGCGGGCCGTCTGTCAGCGTCAGGCTTCGTTGGAGGGCCTGCGCGGCGGATTCGATGGCCGGAGGTAGCGCGGTGTCGGGGACGGAGGACAGGTCCACGCGCGAGAAGGGGGGCGTCGCGGCGCTTCCCGCGTCGAACTGCTTCCAGCCGCTTTCGTGCCGCACGAAGCGGAGCCGGAGCGCATCGTGACGCGCGAGCAGCAAGCGAAGCGCCTCCTGGAACGCCTCTGTCTGGAGTGGCTCGTGCACATCGAGGAGCAGCGAGCGGTTCCAATGGTGCGGCGCGGGCACGTCCGACTCCAGGAAGCGCCGCTGGGAAGGTGTCAACGGGATGGGCCCTCCCACTGCAGTGGGGGCCGGTGGTTCGGGTTGGTCGCCGATGACCTCGGAGAGCTGGGCGATGGTTTGATGGAGGAGGAGCTGGCGCGCGGTGAGCCGCAATCCCGCATCGTTCGCTCGCGCGACGACCCGGATGGCCAGGAGGGAGTCACCGCCGAGTTCGAAGAAGTTGTCGTGGATTCCAACCTCGCGCCGCTTGAGCACCTCCGTCCAGACCCGGACCAGCGTCTCCTCGGTGGCGTTGCGAGGCGGGGGACGCGGCGCGTGGAGCGCCTCGGAGGCCTGCCAGCCGGACACCGCGCGGCGATCCACCTTGCCGCTGGGAAGACGTGGCAAGGACTCCCGCATCACGATGCGCGCGGGAATCTGGCTGGAGGGCAGCGTCGCCCCGAGGCGCAGGCGCAACGTCGCCTCTGCCAATCCCTGGACGGCGGGGACCACGTGCGCTTCCAGGTGGCCGTCGCCCGCGGGTGCTTGCCGATGCAGCACCACCGCTTCTCGGACCTCCGCGAGCTGTTCGAGCGCGCACTCCACTTCGCCCAGCTCGATTCGAAAGCCCCGGACCTTCACCTGGTGGTCCCTGCGGCCGAGGAACTCCACATCACCATCAGGCAACAGCCGCGCGAGGTCTCCGGTCCGGTACATCCGTGCGCCTTCCCTTCCACTGAAGGGGTCGGGCACGAACGCCGCCGCCGTGAGCGCGGGCTGGGCCAGATATCCACGCGCGAGGCCCGCGCCGCCGATGAACAGTTCTCCCGGCGCGCCCGCGGGAACGGGGTGCCCGGATGCGTCGAGGATGTACAGACAACCTCCCGCCAGCGGCCGGCCAATGGGGACCCGGCTGGCCTCCACACGCGCCGTGGGTTCGCACACCGTGGCGGTGATGGTGGCTTCGGTGGGGCCGTACGCGTTGAGCCAGCGGATGTGGGAGGGAACACGCTCGCGCCAGCGCGCCAGCCGCTCGGGGGACGGTGCCTGGCTTCCCGTCACCAGCAGGCGCACCGAAGGCGGAATCGCGACCGGAAGCCGGGGCAGCTCCTCCACCCATTCATGCCAGTACGGCGCTGGGATGTTCACCACGGTGACCGTGGCCTGCTCGAGCAGCGCCAGGAACTCGGCCACGGGTGGGGCTGCTCCGGGAGGGGAGAGCACCACCGTCGCGCCTGCTGCCAGCGTGGGGAAGAGTTCCTCCGCGGCGACGTCGACACTGAGCGTGGCGAAGTGCAACACCCGGTCCTCGGGACCCAGGCCGTATCGCTGCTGCACGGCCAGCAGATGATTCATCAGGGCGCCATGGGGCACGACGACGCCCTTGGGGCGGCCGGTGGAGCCCGAGGTGTGAAGTACGTAAGCCGCGTTCTCCGGGCACACGTCGACGTCCAGGGGGACCGCCGGTTCGAGCGCGGCCTGGGCTCGCAGGACGTCGAGGTGGATGACGCGGGCCGGTGTACCGGATACGCCTGCCGCGAGCCCGGTTTGGACGAGCACCACCGGCGCCTCGACGCCTTCGATGAGCGACAGCAGCCGCTCGCGGGGCGCGGTGGAGTCCAGGGGAACGTAGGCCGCTCCGGCCTTGAGCACGCCGAGCATGGCGACAATCGCGTCGACGGAGCGCTCCGCACACAGGGCGACTCGCGTCTCGGGGCCCACACCCGCCGTGCGCAGCACCCGCGCCACCTGGGTCGCCCGGCGGTCGAGCTCTCCGTAGCCGAGCACCTCCCCCGGTGCCATCAACGCGAGGCGCTCCGGGTGGATCCGTGACTGCCGTGCGATGAACTGATGCACGCCAGGAAAGGGAGCGGCGGGCGCGGGGGACGTGGTGGACGCCGCGAGCAACGCCTGCCACTGCCTGCCTTGGGGCCGCGTCAACGCGGTGAACTCGCGTTCCGGTGTGGCCGTCAGGCGCTCCAGCGCCTGTTCCAGGGCGTGGGCGAGCCGCGCCACCGTGGTTGGCTCGAAGAGTTCCGCGTTGTACTCCAGCGCGCCCGAGTAGCCCTCGTGCGTGGGCCTCAGCCAGAGCGTCAGGTCGAACTGAGTGGTCCGGGTGCCTCGCTCGATGGGTTCCAATCCCAGATTGTCGACGGTGTGCGCGCCGCCCGTCTCCTCTTGGAGCGAGAACATCACCTGGAAGAGCGGGGTGCGGCTCGCGTCGCGCTCGGGGTTGATCGCCTCCACGAGCTTCTCGAAAGGGAGGTCCGCATGCGCATACGCACCCAGCGCCGCCTCGCGGACTCTCGCGAGCAGCTCCTGTCCGGTGGGGGTTCCCGTGAGGTCGGTTCGAATCACCACGGTGTTGACCAGGAGGCCCACCAGGCCCTCCAGCTTCGCGTGGGTCCGCCCCGCGATGGGCGTGCCAATCGCGAACTCCCGTTGTCCACTGAAGCAGCCGAGCACCGCGCTGAAGGCCGTCAGCAACACCATGTAGGGCGTGGCCCCGTGGCGCCGCGCCATGGATTCCACCGCTTCTGACACGGGACGCGGCAGCGCCACCGCATGGGTCCCCGCGCGGAAGTTCGGTACGGCGGGGCGAGGCCGATCCGTGGGCAGCTCCAGCAAGGGAAGGCCAGCCAGCCGCTGCTTCCAGTAGGTGAGCAGCGTTTCCAGCACCGGCCCCTGGAGCAGGTCCCGCTGCCAGTGCGCGTAGTCGGCGTACTGGATGGGCAGCTCCGGCAGGTCCGCGTCGTGGCCGCGCCGCAGCGCCGTGTAGAGGGCGGCAAGCTCCCGGGTGAGCACCCGCAGGGAGCCGCCGTCCGCGATGATGTGGTGTAGCGTCACCGAGAGCACGTGCTCATCGGGCGCCAGCCGCGCGAGGGCAACGCGCATCAGCGGGCCCCGGGCGAGGTCGAACGGCTGCTCCGCTTCCTCGGACAACAATTGCTCCAGCGCCGCTTCACGGTCGCTCACGGGGAGTGTGTCGAGCGCGAGCGTGCGCACCGTCACCGGGGCGCTCGTGAGGACCTCCTGAAAGGGGCGTCCCTCGGTGGCGGGGAATCGTGTCCGGAGCGCCTCATGGCGCCGTACCAGCTGCTGGAAGCTCTCCTGGAGGGCCGAGACATCGAGGGGGCCACGCAGGCGCAGGGCCTGTGGCAGGTGATAGGCGCTGGTTCCCGGCGTGAGCTGCTCCAGGGTCCAGAGCCGCTGCTGCGCGAACGACAGGTCCCGCATTCCCTCCCGAGGCATGCGCCGCGGGATGTCCGCGCGGTTCGTCGTGGGCTCCAGCGCTTCGATGCGGGCCGCGATGTCGGCCACCGTGGGTGACTCGAACAGCTTCCCCACCGGGAGCGTGACGCCGAACTCCTCCTGGAGCCTCGAGACGATGCGCGTCGCGAGCAGGGAGTGGCCTCCCAGTTCGAAGAAGCTGTCGTGCCGCCCGATGGGCGAGAAGCCCAGGCTCTCCTCCCATATCCCCGCGACCCGGCGTTCGAGCACGGTGCCCGGTGCCACGAAGGGCGTGGCGATGCCCGGGCGCTCGTGTCTCGCCAGGGGCGCAACGGAGGCCGCTTCGGCGGTGGTGGCTTGCCGCGCAGCGGCCTGGACGCCCAGCAGGTAATGCTGACGCTCGAAGGGATAGGCGGGCAGGGGCACGCGGTGGCGGCGGCCTCCGGCGTGAAAGCCGTCCCAGTTCACCTCCACGCCCGCGACCCAGAGTCGTCCCAAGGCCTGCTGGACGAACGTCGTGTCGGAGCCTTCCTCCTTGGGGGGCCGCAATGAGCAGACCGCGACGCTTCCGGCCGGGCGGTCCGGGTGGCGGAGCGCGAGGGTGGTCAGGGTTCGTCCAGGGCCGGCCTCGAGCAGATGCGGAGCGTGCCTTTCGAACAGACACTTCAGGCCGTCGCTGAAGCGCACCGGCTCGCGCAGATGGCGCACCCAGTAGCCGGGGTCGGTGGCCTCGGCGGCGGAAATCCAACGGCCGGTGAGGTTGGAGACGAAGGGCGTTTTCGGGGCACGGAGCGGGACGTCCGCGAGCCGGGCGGCGAACGGCGCGAGCGCGGGCTCCATCATCGCGGAGTGGAACGCGTGGGAGGTATGCAGCCACGTGCAGGTGTGCCCGCGGTCCTCGAGGGTCTGCTCCAGCCGTTGGACCTCTTCGCGAGGACCGGCCGCCACGCACAGCGAGGGCCCGTTGATGGCCGCCAACGACAGCCGCCCGCCCAGCAGCGGCTGCAAGGTGTCGGCGGGGAGCGGAACGCTGAGCATCGAGCCTGGAGGCAGCTGCTGGACGAGCCGGCCCCGGTCTGCGACGGCGGCCAGCGCATCCTCGAGGGAGAACACGCCCGCGAGGCAGGCGGCGACGTACTCACCGACGCTGTGCCCCAGCATCATCGCGGGGCGGATACCCCAGGACTCCCAAAGCTGGGCCAAGGCGAACTCGACCGCGAAGAGGGCGGGCTGGGTGAACGCGGTTCGCCGCAGCAAGGCTTCGGCCTCTTCCCGCCGCGCCTCGGACGGGTGGAGGAGTTGCCGCACATCGAGGTCCAGATGGGGAAGGAGCAGCCGGGCGCAGCGGTCCAGGGCCTGGCGGAACACGGGCTCCTGTTCATGGAGTTCGCGCCCCATGTTCACGTACTGCGCGCCCTGGCCAGGAAAGAGGAAGGCCACAGCCTGCTCGCCGTCAGCGGCGCTGCCGGAAGACACCTCGCGCGGCCGGTGTCCGCGCAGCGCGGCGAGCGCGTCGTCCCGGCCGCGGCAGGTCAGGGCTCGGCGGTGCGTGAAGGCGCGCCGTCCGACCTGGAGGGTGAAGGCCGCATCGGCCAGTGGGAGTTCGGGGTGGGCCTCCAGGTGCCGGGCCAGCCGGTCCGACATCGCGTCGAGCGCCGAAGGCGTGCGCGCCGCCAGCACGAGGAGCTGGGTGTCTCGCGCGGGGCCGCTCGGCTCGAACGGAGGTGCTTCCTCCAGCACCACGTGCGCGTTGGTTCCGCCGATGCCGAACGAGCTGACCCCCGCGCGGCGCGGAGTCTCCCGCGCCGGCCACTCGGTCAACCGGGTGTTCACATGGAACGGCGAGCGCGAGAAGTCGAGCTGGGGATTGGGGTGCTCGAAGTCCAGGCTGGGCGGCAGTTGCTTGTGCTCGAGCGCGAGCGTGGTCTTGATGAGCCCCGCCACGCCCGCCGCGGCGTCGAGGTGGCCGATGCTGGCCTTCACGGACCCAAGCGCGCAGGCGCCAGGGAGCGCGTCCTCACCGAAGGCCTGGACCAGGGCCGTGAACTCGATGGGGTCTCCCATCGCCGTGCCCGTGCCGTGCGCCTCGACGTAGTCGATGGTGCGGGCCTCCACTCCCGCCATCCGGTGGGCCATGGCGATGACCTCCGCTTGTCCCTGGATGCTGGGGGCGGTGTAGCCCACCTTCTGGCGGCCGTCGTTGTTGATGGCGGTGCCGCGGATGACCGCGCGGATGTGCGCGCCTTCGGCCAGCGCATCCTCCAGCCGCATGAGCACCACCAGCCCCACACCGCTGCCCTCCACCGTCCCCTGCGCTCGGGCATCGAAGGCCCGGCAATGCCCGTCGGGCGAGAAGATGCCTCCCTCTTGATACAGGTAGCCGCCCACCTCCCGGGCCCGCGCGGACACGCCTCCCGCGAGCGCGATGTCGCATTGGCCCGCGAGCAGGTGCAGGCACGCGAGGTGCGTGGCGACCAGCGACGTGGAGCAGGCGGTCTGAACGCTCACGCTGGGGCCGCGCAGGTCCAGCTTGTAGGAGAGGCGCGTCGACAGGAAGTCGCTCAGATTGCCGATGGCCAACTGGAGCAGTCCCTCAGGCAGGGCCGCCCCACCGCGCAGGGCATCCAGCAGGTACGTGCTCATGCTGGCGCCCGCGAAGACGCCAATCCTCCCCGGGTAGCGCCGCGAGTCGTAACCCGCGTCCTCCAGCGCTTCCCAGGCACTCTCCAGGAACAGACGGTGCTGCGGGTCCGTGAGCTCCGCCTCGCGGGCGTTGAAGTCGAAGAACGCCGCGTCGAACATCGCGGTGTCCTCCAGCGCGCCGCGCGCCTTCACGTACCGGGGGTGACGAACGTGCTCCGCCGGCAGGTGGGCCGCGAGCAGCTCCGCGTCGGTGAACGTGGAGATGCCGCGCACGCCCGCTCGCAGGTTCTCCCAGAAGGCCTCGATGTCGCGGGCCTTGGGGAAGCGGCCCGCGAGCCCGACGATGGCGATGCCGTCGGGGACGGACTCCAGCGTGTCACTCATCGCCTTTGACCCTCTTCGCCAGGCGCTTGAGCCGGCCCAGGCCCTCCTTCTGCCGCTGGGTTTGCGCCTCCAGGGCCATGGCCGGGGCCTCGGGCATCGCCGACAGGTGCCGCGCCAGGGCGCCCACGGTCGGGTGGGTGAAGATGTCGAGCAGCGTCACCGTGCGCTGGAGCTTCTCCGTCAGTCGCGCCTGGATGCGCGCGGCGAGCAGGGAGTTGCCCCCCAGGTCGAAGAAATTCTCGTCGCGGCCCACCACGTCGAGGCGCAGGTCCTGGCGCCAGACTTCGGCGATGTCGAGTTCGAGCTGCCCCGCGGGCGCGATGTACGCGGGGCGCTGCTCGGCCAGGGATGACGAGGGCTGCGGAAGCGCCTGCCGGTCCACCTTGCCGCTGGCGTTGAGGGGGAGGGCCTCCAGGGGCACGAAGGCAGAGGGCACCATGTACTCCGGCAGCCGTTCCCGGAGAAACGCGCGGACGTGCGCCACCAGCGCCTGGAGGTTCTCGAGCGGAGTGTCCCGCTGGGACGGAACGAGGTACGCAACCAGTCTCGCGGCGTCGTCATCCTGGGTTCTCGCCACGACAGCGGCCTCACGGAGGGCGGGGTGCTCCCGGAGCACGGCTTCGACCTCGCCCAGCTCGATGCGGTAGCCTCGGATCTTCACCTGCTGATCGATGCGGCCGAGGAACTCGAGGACGCCGCCCGGCTGGTACCGGCATGCGTCGCCCGTCCGGTAGAGCCTGGCGCCCGGGCGGGACGAGAACGGATTCGGAATGAAGCGTTCCGCCGTGAGCTCCGGCCGGTGGAGGTAGCCGCGCGAGACGCCCTCTCCGCCAATGAGCAGCTCGCCCGCGGCGCCCATGGGCACGGGCGTGCCGTGCGCGTCCACGATGTACACCTCGGTGTTGCTCACGGGCCGGCCGATGGGGACGGTGGGGCCGCTCGCCTCCACCGCGTGGGTGGTGGACCAGATGGTCGTCTCGGTGGGGCCATAGATGTTCAACAGCCGCCCGGTGAGCCGGGTGCGCAGTTCCGCCGCCAGCGCGGGCGTCAGGGCCTCGCCGCCGAGCACCAGCACCCGGAGCCGTGCCAACGCGCGGGCCATCCCGGGGGATTGGAGCAGGAGCGAGGCGCGCGACGGTGTGCACTGGAGGTGGGTGATGGCGTGGTGCTCGATCTGCTCGGCCACCGAACGGCGGGCGTGACGTTCCTCGGGGTGAATCACCAGATGGAAGCCGCGCGTCAGGGTCCACACCAGCTCGACTCCGGAAATGTCGAAGGTGTAGGGCGTGACGGCAAGCCAGGTGCCCGCGGGCCGCGCCTCAATCCGTTCGTCGAGCGTGACGAAGTGATTCACCAGGTTGCCGTGGTCCACCATGACGCCCTTGGGCCGGCCCGTGGAGCCAGAGGTGTAGAGGACGTAGGCGAGGTTTCGCGGCGCCACGCCTCGCGTCAGCGGAGGGAGCGGGTGCTCGGGGGCGTCCTCGACGAGGAGCGTTGGGACCTCTCGAACCGGCAGGTTCGGCGCCAGCTCACGCCGGGTCACCACGGCCGCCGGGTGGGCTTCCTGCAACACGGCTTCCAACCGCGCCTTGGGGTGGGCGGGATCGAGCGGCACGTAGGCGCCGCCCGCCTTCAGGACGCCCAGCATCGCCACCACCATCTCCAGCGAGCGGTCCAACACGATGGCGACACGCGCGTCGGGCCCCACGCCCACGGACTGGAGACGCCGGGCCAGCAGGGTGGCCTGTTCGTCCAACTGGCGGTAGGTGAAGGAGCGCTCCTCGAAGGTGACGGCCGGTGCGTCGGGCGTGTGCGAGGCCTGGGTCTCCACGAGGTGGTGGACGCAGGTGTCTTCGGGCAGGGGATCCCGGGTGGCGTTCCAATCCACCAGCACGCGCTCGCGCTCGGCGGGGGAGAGCAGGCAGACGCGCTCGTGGCGCTCCTGGGGCTGGGCCGCCATGGCGTCCAGTACGCGCGCGTAGCACTCCGCCAGCCAGGGTACGCGGCCAGCGTCCAGCCTCCGTGGGTCATGGTGCAATGAGAGCTGGAGCTCGGAAGTCACCGGATCGACGCCGAACATGGCGGCCAGCGGCAGGTCCAGGCGTTCAATGGAGCGGACCGGGCTGACGAGCCGCACGCCCTCGATGCCCAGCAGGCCCTGGTACACATGGAAGTGCACGAAGTTGAAGAGGACCTCGAACGGCGGTTGTCCGCTGCGCGGGTGTTGCAGCCGGCTCAGGGGGTAGCGCCGGTGGGGCAGCAGGCGCCGCTCGGTGGCGAACGTCTCGCGGACCAGGTCGACCCAGGTGCCGCCGCCCAGGCGCTGCCGGAAGGCGACGCTGTTGAGGAAGAGGCCCAGGGTTCGCTCGCCGTCGCGCACCTCGGGGCGCCCGTTGCTGACCAGGCCCGTCACCACGTCGGTGGTGCCACAGACGGCGCCGAGGACGCGGAGGTGGGCCGCCAGCAGCACGCTCTTGAGGGGGACGGCGGCCAGACGCGCGAGCCGCTGGAGCCCGGCGTGCGTCGACGCGGCCAGGGGCACGGGATGTTGGGAGAGCCCCCGTGCTGGCGCATCGGGCGGGGGCGGCAAGGTTCGGGTGACGGACGTCACCTCCATTCCGTCCAACTGCTGCGCCCAGAACTGTTGGACCGCTGGGGACTGGAGTGTCTCTCGCTCCATCGCGATGAACTCGCGGAAGGGGAGCGCCGGTGCTGTCCGCTCCGGACACCTGTCACCGCGCAGGGTGACGAAGTCCGCGAGCAGCTCGGTGAAGAAGGTGGCCACGCTCCAGCCGTCCAGGATGGCGTGGTGGAAGGTGGCGCTGAGCTGCACGGTGGTGGACGTGCGCAGGTGGAGTGTGACTCGCATCAACGGCGCGCAGCTCCAGTCGAAGGGCCGCGCGCGGTCTTCCTCGAGCCACGCTTCGAGGTGCGCATCCTGCTCCTCGGTGGAGAGGTGCCGCAGGTCGTGAACCGCCAGCACGGGCTCCACCTGGCGGTGGACGAACTGGAGTGGCTCCGAGTAGCGCGTCAGCTCGAACGAGGTCCTGAGCGCGGTGTGCCGCGCGAACACTTGCTGGAGGGCCGCCTGGAAGACGGGCACGTCCAGGTCCAGCTCCAGGTGGAAGCTGAAGGCGTCGTGGTAGAGCGCCGCGGCCGTGTCGAGCTGGCTCTGGAAGAGCATTCCGCCCTGGAGCGCGGCCAGGGGATACGCGTCTTCGATGTGCGCGGGGAGCCGTTCGCGGTCCACGAGGCGGACGAGGTCGAATGGCGCGGTGGGCGCGGTGGGCCCCTCGGTGGTGTTCCCCGCGCGCAGGGCCTCCGCCACGGCCTGGAGCGTCTGGTTCTCCAGGAGCATCGCCACGGACAGCTTCAGGCCGCGCTCCGCGGCCCGGGCCACGAACTGGATGGCGCGGATGGAATCCCCGCCCGCGTCGAAGAAGCTGTCGTGGAGGCTTGGCGTGTCGACGCCCAGGACCTCGGACCACACGCCCGCCAGCACCTCCTCGTCGGCGGTGCGGGGGGCGACGTAGCGCTCGGAGGCCGCACGCTCCGGGCCCGTGGGCGCGGGGAGCGCGCGTCGGTCCACCTTGCCGTTCGCCGTCAGGGGAAAGGCCGCGAGCGTCACGAAGGCGGAGGGCACCATGAAGACGGGCAGCCGCGCCTGGAGGTAGCGCCGCAGGTCCTCCGCTGGCGGGAGTTCCCGGGACGGCCTGGCGACGAGGTAGGCGACGAGTTGCTTCTCTCCGGGGCCGTCCTCCCGGGCCATGACCCGCGCTTCGTGCACGGTGGGATGGAGCGCGAGGGCCGCCTCGATTTCCCCTGGCTCAATCCGGAAGCCGCGGAGCTTGACCTGTTCATCCACGCGCCCGAGGAATTCGACCCGCCCATCCGGCAGGACGTGGCACCGGTCCCCCGTGCGGTACAGGCGTGCGCCCGGCACGGGGCTGAACGGGTCTGGGATGAAACGCTGCGCCGTCAGCGCGGGGTCGTTGAGGTAGCCGAGCGCGAGACCGTCACCGCCCGCGCACAGCTCGCCAGGCGCGCCCACGGGAACCGGCTCCAGTGCCGCGTTGAGCACATGAATGCGCGTGTTGGAGATGGGGCGGCCAATGGGCACGGCGTTCACGAGCGGCTCGTCCGGCGACACGGTGTGGCAGCAGGTGAAGGTGGTGTTTTCAGTGGGGCCGTAGCCGTTGATGACCCGGCAGCCCGGGTACCGCTCCACCACGCGTCGCACGTGCGCGGGGGAGAGCACGTCGCCTCCCGCGAGGAGCTGTCGCACGGACGCCAGGGACTCGAGCGCGTGGTCCACCACCTGATGGAACAGGCCCGCGGTGAGCCACACGGTGGTCACTCCTTGGCGGGCGATGAAGCTTCCCAGCTCTTCGAGCGACGGCGTGGTGGGGGGATGGATGGCGAGGCGGGCGCCGTTGAGCAGGGCCCCCCAGACCTCGAAGGTGGACGCATCGAAGGCGAGCGGCGCGAACTGGAGCAGCGTCTCGTCCGGCCCCAGGTGGACGTAGTGGGTGTTCCGGACCAGGCGGACGACGGCTCGCTGTGGGACGGCCACGCCCTTGGGCTTGCCGGTGGAGCCGGACGTGTAGAGCACATAGGCCTCGTGCTCCGCGTTGCAGACGGGGGTGGGATTCGCCGTGGGGCGGGCCGCCAGCGCCGCTGCGTCCTCGTCCAGGCTCACCACGGGAATCCACTGGACGGGCAGATCGTCCGCCAGACCCGAACGGGTGACGAGCGCCGCCATGCGCGCATCCTGGACGAGGAAACCCAGTCGCTCGGGGGGGAACGTCGGGTCCAGCGGCAGGTAGGCGCCGCCGGCCTTGAGGATGCCGAGCAGGGCCACCACCATGTCCAACGAGCGTTCGAGGCACAGCCCTACCCGGGCTCCTGCGCTCACGCCGAGCGCCCGCAGGTGGTGCGCGACCTGGTTGGCCCGCTGGTTCAGCGCGCCATAGGTGAGCTGGTGGTGCTCGCACGTCAACGCCACCGCGTCCGGAGTCGCCGCGGCGTGGGCTTCGAACAACGCCTGAATCGTGGCGTCGCGGGGGTATCCGGTGGCCGTGTCGTTCCAGCGGGCGAGGAGTTCCTGCTCCGCCGGCAGCAGGAGCGGGAGCGTGGCGATGGGGCGGGCCAATGAGGACGGCACGCTCCGCGCGGCGAGCAGGAAATGCTCCCACAGCCGAACGATGGTCGCGTCGTCGAAGAGGTCGGTGTTGTACTCGGCCCGGGCCCACAGGCCTTCGGGGCCCGGGCTGAAGTCGAGCAGCAGGTCCCAGCGGGCCGTCTCGCCACCCTCCACGTCCATCACGTGGGTGTGGAGGCTCTGCAGCGTGAGCAGCGGCGGCGGCGCGTTCTGGAGGACCAGCTTCACCTGGAACAGGGGCGCGTACCCCGCGTCCCGTTCGGACTTGAGGGCACGGACCAGCCGTTCGAAGGGCACGTCCTGATGCTCGTACGCATCGAGCGTCACCTGGCGCAGGCGCGCGAGCAGCTCACGGACGGTGGGGTTCGCGGACAGGTCCGCGCGCAAGACCAACTGGTTGGTGAAGAAGCCAATCAGCCCTTCGACCTCCGGCGGGTTGCGGTGGGCCACGTCCGTTCCCACCACGATGTCGTCCTGTCCCGAATAGCGATGGAGGACGAGGTTGTAGACGCCGAGCAGGACCATGAAGAGGGTGACGCCCTCCGCTCGGCCGAGCGCCTCGAGCTGCTCCACCAGCGGTTGGGGAAGCAGGAAGCGGCGGCTGCGCCCCTGGTGACGCTGTACCGTAGGCCGGGGCCGGTCCGTGCGGAGCTGGAGTCGGGGGAGCGCATCCAACCGCTGCTCCCAGTATCGCAGCTGGCGCTCGAGCTCGCCGCTCTCCAGCCAGCGGCGTTGCCAGAGCGCGTAGTCGCTGTACTGCACCGGGAGCTCCGGCAGGCCGGATGGCTCGCCACGGGTAAAGGCGCCGTAGAGCTGGCTTACCTCGCGCGCGAACACGCCCATGGACCAGCCGTCCGAGGCGCTGTGGTGCAGGGTCAGCAGGAGGATGTGGTGCGTGTCCTCCAACTGGAGCAGCCGCGCGCGGAGGAGCGGGCCCTGGTCGAGGTCGAAGGGAAGCGCGGCCTCTTCACGGGCCAGTGCTTCGGCCCTGGGTTCCCGCTGTTCTTCTGGCATGGCCCGCAGGTCCACGCGGGGCATCGTCAGGGGCTCCGCCGGCAGCACCACCTGCACGGGCTCGGCGCCGGCTTCGACACGTGGCACGGTGCGCAGGGCTTCGTGCCGCCGCACGACGTCGCCCAGGGCGCGCTCCAGCGCCGGCACATCGAGCGTGCCCTTCAGCCGCACCGCGCTGGGCATGTTGTAGATGGCGGTGGGGCCCGTCATCTGGGCGAACAGCCATAGCCGCTCCTGGGCGAAGGACAGGGGCGCGGGGCCCGGCTCGGAGCGACGGTGCAGGGGGGGCGGCTTGGGGCCTCCACTCCGGCAGGACTGGAGCCGCTCCGCCAAAGCGGCCACGGTGGGGGCCGCGAAGAAGGTGTGAAGCGGCACTTCCACGCCCAGGATGGCGCGAAGCCGGGCGACGACCCGGGTGGCCAGCAGTGAGTGGCCTCCCAGTTGGAAGAAGTCATCGTTCGCGCCAATGCGCTCGCGCTTGAGGACGTCACTCCAGATGCGGGCCACCGTCAGCTCGGTGGGCGTGCGGGGGGCCATCCATTCCAGCCCGTTGTCCGAGGCCTCCACCTGGACGGACGCGAGCGCGAGGCGATCCCGCTTGCCACTGGGGCCGAGCGGCAGTTCAGCGAGGATGCCGATGTGGGACGGCACCATGAACCCAGGGAGCCTTTCGGCCAGGAAGTCCCGGAGCGTTGCTGGCGTGGGGGCGTGGCCCCGGTGCGAGATGAACGCCACCAATTGGACGTCGTCCCCCACTGCCGTGCGCGCCAGCACCACCGCCTGCTGGACCGCCGGGTGCTGCTCCAGCGTGGCTTCGATTTCGCCCAGCTCGATTCGATGGCCACGCACCTTCACCTGGTGGTCCAGCCGGCCCAGGTACTCGAGGCTGCCGTCCGGGAGCACGCGAGCGCGGTCACCCGTCCGGTACATGCGCATGCCTTCCTCGCGCGCGAAGCCATCCGGCACGAAGCGCTCCGCGGTCAAATCCGGGCGGCCCAGGTACCCACGGCCCACCTGCACGCCGCCGATGTAGAGCTCTCCTGGAACGCCCACGGGCAGGGGCGCGAGCCGCGTGTCGAGGACGTACAACGCGGTATTGGCCACGGGCTGGCCAATGGGCACGGTGCGGGAGGGAAGCGAGCGGTGGCAGTCCCATGCGGACACGTCCACCGCGGCCTCGGTGGGGCCGTACAGGTTGTAGAGCCGTGTCTCCGGCAGCCGCGCCACGAAGTGGTCGCGCAGCTCCGGCGAGAGCGCCTCACCGCTGCTGAACACGCGGCGCAGGCTCGCGCACTGCTCCACCGCGGACTCCGCGAGGAAGGCCTGCATCATGGAGGGAACGAAGTGCGCCGTGGTGATGGCCTCGTCCTGGATGAGCTGCTTCAAATAGGCGGGGTCCTGGTGTCCTCCAGGCCGCGCCAGCACCAGCCGCGCTCCGGTCATCAGCGGCCAGAAGAACTCCCAGACGGAAACATCGAAGCTGAGCGGCGTCTTCTGCAGGACGCGGTCGTCCGCGCTCAAGCCGTACTCCGACTGCATCCAGAGCAGGCGATTGCGGACGCCCGCATGGGTGTTCATGGCCCCCTTGGGCCGCCCCGTGGACCCCGAGGTGTAGATGACGTAGGCGAGTGACTCGCTCCAGGATGCGGAGCGGCGCGGGGATTCCGCGTGCTGGAAGGGCGCGCGCTCGTCCGCGTCCACGAACACGCGCGTGACAGCGGCCTCCGTGAACACCTTCGCCAGCCGCTGCTGCGTGAGGAGCACCCGGACCGCCGCGTCACGCAGCATGAAGTCCAGACGCTCCTGGGGATAGCTGGGGTCCAAGGGGACGTAGGCTCCGCCCGCCTTGAGCACGCCCAGCAAGGACACCACGAGTTCGAGTGAGCGCTCCAGGCACACGCCCACGCGGTGTTCGGGGCCGACGCCGAGCCCGCGCAGGTGGTGCGCGAGCTGGTTGGCGCGGCGGTCCAGCTCGCCGTAGGTGAGCGTCTCCGACTCGAAGCACAGCGCGACCGCCTCGGGTGTTCGGGCCGCCTGGGCTTCGAAGAGGCCGTGCAGCGTGAGTGGCGCCTCGTAGACGTGCGCCGTCGCGTTCCAGTCCAGGAGCTGGGCGCGTTCCTCCTCCGTGAGCAGCGGCACCTGGTCGATGGGCAGGGTGGGCGCGGTGGTGACGGCTTCCAGCAAGACGCGCAGATGCCCGAGCATTCTGTCGATGGTGCCGGCCTTGAAGAGGGCGGTGTCGTACTCCATGGACGCGCAGAGCCCCTCGCGCGTCTCCGCAAGCGCGAGGCTGAGGTCGAACTGAGCGCTGCCCCGGTTCAGGGGCCAGGCCTCCAGGTCAAGCTCGCCCAGCGAGACCACGACTCCGGCTTCATCCAGCGCGAGCGCTTCCAGCCCGAGGTCCGCGCCCACGTGGGATTTCTGAAGCACCAGCATCGCCTGGAAGATGGGGGAGCGGGCTGGATCGCGTTTGGGCTGGAGTTGCTCCACCAGGGCGGGGAAAGGGATGTCCTGATGTTCGAGCGCACCGAGCACCGTGGCGCGCACCTGCTGGAGGAAGGTGTCGAAGCGCAGGCCCGGGGTGAATCGGGCTCGGAGGGGCAGGGGGTTGGTGAAATACCCGACCAGGCCCGAAAGCCGGGCGCGGGTGCGTCCCGAGGCGGGCGAACCGATGATGAGGTCGTCCTGGCCGGTGTAGCGGTGCAGCAGCGCCTGGAACGCGGCGACCAGCACCGTGTAGAGCGTGGTCTCGTGTTCGCGCGCCAGGTCGCGCAGCCGCCCGGTGAGCGCCGGCGTGAGCCGCAGCCCGCGTGAGGCTCCCTGGAAGCGCTGCTGGGGCGGCCGTGTCGCGTCCGTGGGCAGCTCCAGCACGGGCAGCTTCCCCGCGAGCTGCTGCTTCCAGAAAGCCCAGCCCGGCGCGCTGGAACTCGCCGCCAGCGCCTCGCGTTGCCAGCGTGCGTGGTCCATGGGCGTGAGTGGGAGCGGTGGCAACACGGCGGGGCGGCCGCGCAGCGCCGCCGCGTACAGCGCGCCCAGCTCGCCGGCCATGACCGCCAGGGACCAGAAGTCGGTCACCGCATGGTGCAGGGTCAGCAACAGGATGGGATTCGCATCCAAGCGGGTCCACAGGTGGACCCGGAACAGAGGGGCTTGGCCCAGATCGAAGGGGCGCTCCGCTTCGGCGGTGACGCGTTCCCGAAGCCACGCCTCATCGTGTCCGGACGCGTCCTCGACCCGCAGCGGCACTTCCACGGGAGACATCACTTCCTGCCGCGGTTGTCCCGCTTCGGAGGTGATGCGAATGCGCAGTGCGGGGTGCCGCTCCATCAATGCGTGCAGCGCCTGTCGCAGGGCGGCGACATCCAACGCGGAGCGGACGCGAACCGCGCGCGCCACATGGTATGCGGCGCTGGTGGGCGCCAGCGCATGCAGGAACCACAGCGCCTGCTGACCGTATGAGAGCGGCAGGGGGCCCGTGAGCGGCGCGGGTCCGGGGTTGGGCTCGGACGCGGGCGTGGCCTCCGTGAGTCTGCGGGCGAGCGCATCGAGGCTCTCACCCTGGAGCAGGGCTGAGAGGGGGAGGACGATGCCCAGCTCACGCTCGAGCTCCGAGTGCAGCTCCAAACTCTGCAGTGAATCCAGACCGTAGCGGGTGAGTGGCGCTTGGGTGTCCAGCGACGCCGGGCTCACGCGGAGCAGGGCCGCGACCCGGGCCCGGAGCCACGCGGGCGTGCCGGGCGGGTGGGGGGCCTCGGCGACCTGTTCGGACGGCGCCTCCTGCGCGGCTGGGTTGCGCCACGCACCGATCAGCTCGAGCGTTCCGTCCAGGAAGCCCGCGCGGCAGGCGTGGCGCTGAATCTTGCCGCTGGACGTCTTGGGAAGCGCCCCCGCCTTGAGCAGGAGCACCGCGTGGACACCGAGCTGGTGGTGTTCGGCGATGGCCTGCTGGACGCTCGTGGCCACGTCGTCGGGCGAAACCTCCTGGCGGGCGGAGACCTCGAACGCCACGGCCAGGTGCTCTTCTCCGTCCACATCCACGGAGAACGCGGCACTGCATCCGGGGCGGATCGCGGGGTGGCTCTGCTCGGTGGTCTGTTCGAGGTCCTGGGGATAGTGGTTCCGGCCACGGATGATGATGAGGTCCTTGGCCCGGCCCGTGACGAAGAGCTGGCCGTCACGGAGGAAGCCCAGGTCCCCGGTGCGCAGGAAGGGCCCTTCGCCTCGCGCCAGGCGGGCCTGGAACACCCGCTCCGTCTCCTCGGGGCGTCCCCAATAGCCCTGGGCCACGCTGGGCCCGGACATCCAAATCTCCCCCACCTCTCCGTCGGCCTGGAGCGTGCGCGCCTGGGGATCCACCACCACGAGCGACTGGGTGGGAAGCTGGGTGCCGCTGCTGACGAGCGTCACCGTGTCCTGCCCGGTGCCCTCGTCCCGGGGGGCGCCCTGGCCGTGCTGGAGCGCCCGCGCGTCGAAGTGGCCCGTCCGCACCGGTTCCGCCTTGACGCCGCCCGCGGCGATCAACGTGGCCTCGGCCAGCCCGTAACACGGATAGAAGAACTCGGGCCGGAAGCCCGCGGGTTCGAAGGCGCGGGCGAAGCGGGCCAGCGTCTCGGGCCGGATGGGTTCGGCGCCACAGAACGCCACCTGCCACGTGCGCAGGTCCAACTGCTCGCGCTCCTCCGGGCGGGTCTTCCGCACGCAGAGGTCGAAGGCGAAGTTGGGACCGCCCGCGCAGGTGCCGCGGTGCCGCTCGATGGCTTGGAGCCAACTCAGCGGTCGTTGCAGGAAGGTGATGGGGGACAGCAGCACGCCGTGAAAGCCGTTGTAGAGCGGCTGGAGGATGCCGCCGATGAGCCCCATGTCGTGATAGGGCGGCAGCCAGTTCACCGCTACGGACCCCTCGCGGAGCTCCATGCCCAGGCCAATCAGGTGCGAGTTGTGCACCAGGTTGCCGTGCGTGAGCATGACCCCCTTGGGCGTGCCGGTGGACCCGGAGGTGTACTGGAGGAAGGCCAGCGTCTGCCCCGTGACTTCGGGTTCTCGCCAGCCGTCCTCGCAGCCCGCCTCCAGGAGGTCGGTGGCCAGCCAGCGGCGGTCCCTCAGCTGCGACGCCTGCTCTTCCAGCGAGTCGACCAGCGAGAGAATCATCTCGGTGGTGAGCACGATGGATGCCCGGGCATCGGTGAGGATCGCCTGGAGCCGCGGCAGTGAGCGGTTGAGGCGGCTGATGTCGGGCGGGTAGGCCGGAACGGCGATGACGTTGGCGTAGAGGCAGCCCAGGAAGGCGGCCACGTAGTCCAGCCCCGGAGGGTAGAGGAGGATGGCCCGCTCGCCCGCCGCATCCATCCGCTGAAGGGAGGCCGCGATGGCGCGCGCGCGACGGTCCAACTCCCGGTACGAGATGCGCGTCTCGTCCGATGCGTCGTCGCCCACGAACGTATAGGCGATGGCGTCGGGCTGAGTGCTCGCGCGGTGACGCAGGCAATGCAAGAGGGTGGGACTCCAGGGGGCTTCTTCCCTCGCGCTCGCGAGCAGCATCGGCGGAGACCTCCGGCAAAGATGGCTGGGCAGGAATCAGGTGGACCGCGGATGTCAGAGCACCAGCGTGTCGGCGCCGTGGCGGAGCACGGTTCTCTGGGCGCCGCTCTGGATGTCGAGTCTGAAGAACTCGGAGGCGAAGTCGCGCAACTTCGGACCAAAGGCCTTCATTACGTCCGTGTTACCCAACTGAAGCGTCGCTCCGTCGCGGCCGAGCGCATGTTCGATTCGCCCCTGCAGGCGCTCGAAGATGGCCAGGTTGGCGCGTTCGAGGCGCAGATACTCCGTCAGGGCCTCGGCGAAGGGACGCAGCGCGGGGCCGGCGGGGCGGGCCTTCTCCAGCAGGGCCATCACCCGCGCGGGGGTGTCCTCGGGGAAGGTCAGGGCCTCGAGCTCGCGGGTCTGCGCGCCCAGGCCCTGGCCGGAGATGGCGTGCTGCTCCTGGTCCAACTCCGCCCGGAAGCGCTCCAGGTCCCGGACGGTGCGCTCGCGGACCTCCTGCTCCGCGGCGGCGACTTCCCGGGCCAGCGAGCTGACCTGCTCCTCCGTCCTGCGCTGATAGGCCTCCAGCGCCGCGGCGAGCTCGCCCGGCCCCGGCTCTCCCGCGCGCGGTTGGGACAGCTGCCTGGACAGCTCGTGGGCGAGCGAGGTGGCCCGGACGCCGAACAGGTACTTCTGCGCGTCCAACCCCATCAGCAGGTTGCCGTACTCGAGGAAGGGGCGGCTCACCAGCGCACTGACAGGGCCCGGGTCGGCCTGGGGCGGGAGCTGGCCGGAGATGAGGACCCGGAAGGAGTCCTCGATGAGCCCGCGCGGCCCCGCGCACACCGAGTTCATCCCGATGAAGAGCTCGTTCGCGTCGGTGAACTCGTAGAGCACCGCCGGGTCGAGCGCCTCCATCTGGTCGTACAGGCCCGCGGAGATGATGATCAACACCTGCAGGTGGGCCACGCGGTTGATGCCCAGGAGCATGCGGTAGAGGATGGCCGTCACCGCGGGCAGGTGGCCGTCCTGGAGCGGAAGTTGCCCGCGCCGCAGCAGGTACGCGGAGAGGGCGACCCCCAGCCGGCTGAACTTCCACAGGTCGACCATGGTGATGGGGCCGTCGAGCGGGCGCTGCGCCTGTTTCAGGTACGCGTTGCGAAGGACGGCCAGCCCGCCCACCACCGCGGGCCAGTGCTGATTGAACTGGCGCAGCGAGGAGACATTCATGGGATGGGCGTGCTTGCGGCGGCTGCCCGCGTAAGGACATTCCCGCATCTCCATGGGCACGCCGGCCTGGACGTGGGAGGGCGCCATCTCCTCTCCCAAGGGGCGTCCCTCGTCGTCCTTGTAAGGCAGCAGGGCGCCCATCAACGACGCCCAGTAGAACTCCGGCGCCTCGTGGGCCTTGGGGCCGAAATAGCCGGAGGCATACAGGGCATCGACAGCGCTCAGGTCGCGAAGCTGGCTCATCGGAACGGCTCCTGGTGGATGCGTCGGTTACTTCGGTAGGACCTTCAGTTTCTGGCGGCCCGCCACGGTGAGCAGGCTGGAGGTGAGCGTGATTTCGTCACCCGCGTTCACCGAGAGGGCCCGCGGCAGGTCCCTCACCGCCCAGCCCCAGTGCGTCCGGGGCGAGAAGGGAGAGGTGGACAGCACCAACCGGTCGTCCAGGTGGGCCCTGAAGAACATCAGGAGTGAGCCCAGCCGCCCGCCGGCCCGTATCTTCAGGGATGACAGCGTCTCGCCCGCCGTCTGCGCCTCCAGGTCACCCGCCAGGTCAATGGTGCGCACCACGCACTCCTCCGAAAGAATGGCTTGCTCGAAGAAGCCCACGCGGAAGTCATTGGCCCGGCGGGGGAACGTGGCGTCGTCATTGATTTCATCCGCCTGTTCCAGCACGTGCAGGTAGGGCGAGAAGTCGAGGCCATACATCCCGGAGAACTCACGCGCTTCCAACCTGGCGCGGTGGGCGATGGAGGGAACGAACTCCGGCTCCACCCCAACGCAACAGACTTCTATTTTGTGAGGAATCAAGGTGCCCTGGCCCGGGCGGAGGAAGCGTCTCCTTGCGTCATCGATGTATGGGATGACGTTTTCGAAGAAGGGGTCGATGCCCAGGATTTCGTGGACGATGACATCCACGGGTTCGGGGAGCTGGATGTCCTTGCTGTTGCCAGTCAAAAGCGTGACGCGGTCCTCCATGCCATTGGCCCGGAACATCATCCGTGCGAGCGCGGCCACCTCGCTCTCTTCCAATGCATAGACATGGCGCGCGCCGCCCTGCGCGGCGAACATCGAGAGGATGCCGGTGCCACAGCCGAGGTCCGCGACCACCTTGTCCCGGACGTGGGGCAGGATGGCGGAGCGGTACGCCATCACCCGTACTGAATCCCTCAGCATCCAATGGTGCAGCGCGAATGACGCGAAGCCGGTCGACGCCGGCACATAGCCGCTGTCCTCGGCGCGGTAGTCGGCGCGCACGGGGGTGAGGATGTTGTTTCCCCTGAGCCGCTCGACGGCTTGTGCGAAGGCTTCCGGGCTGAGCGACCGCTCCTGCCGCACGGTATGGAGCGCGGCTTCTTGCGTTCGTGCGTGGCTGAAGGCTCGCAGGATCGCGAGGTCGTCTTCCTCGAGGACGCAGGGGGAACGGGAAACCGAATTGGCCGCGACGAGCTGGCCCGCTCCGTCGAGCTGGATGAAGACGGAGCGGGAAACGATATAGGCGGTGTTTGAAGGCACGTCGCTCCCCAGGCGAACCGCGGCGCGCCCTCGAGGGCAGCGGCCGCGAATGGTTATGTGCTTGGGAGGCATTACTATCTGCTTTCCTTATCAATGCAAGCGCTGTTGGTGGATGCGTTTGCGTTGTAAAACGGCTGCCGCGCTGGAATGGAATATGTTTGCGCTGGAGGAACGCGGCTCCGGGGGCGCTGATGGACATTGGCTGCGGTGTCGTGACAATGATTGTTAGAGTCCGGCTTCCGTCGGGAGAGGTATGAACGCCAAGCACCCCATTGCCATTGAGCGAATTTCCAGTCCCACGCCCGCCTTCTTCCGTGAGCATTATCTGGAGAAGCGCCGCCCGGTGGTGCTCACCGGAGTGGTCAGCCACTGGCCGGCTGTGACGCGTTGGAGCGCGGACTCTTTCAAGCAACGGTTTGGAGACCACCGCGTCGTCGTCGAGCGAAGCAGGGCCTCGGTGCCGTCGAACGATCCCCTCGAGTTCCTGCGCAACCGCTACTACGAAGAGGCCCGGCTTGGAGACACCATTGCTCGGATGATGTCTGGCGAACATCCGCCAGGGGCGTACTACGTGACGTATGCCAACATCTTCGATGCGGCCCCCGAACTGCTCGGGGACTTCGAATCACCGCCGCAAACCTGGGGCATCCCGCCGCATTACCCTCGAGCGCTTCAAGACCGGCTGACCTTGCGTCCCGGCTTCTGGCTCGGGCCCGCGGGGACCGTGTCCGCGGTGCATTTCGATCGGCAGGAGAACTTCAATGCCCAGATCTCCGGGCGCAAGAAGTGGACGCTGTACTCGCCCCAGGATTCGCGCCACCTGTATTACCCGGCGCTCGACATGCCCACCGTCATCTTCAGCCCCGTGGACATCGAGGCGCCGGATGCACGAAGGTTTCCGCGCTTCGCGGAGGCGCAGCCCTACGAGACAATTCTCGAGCCTGGCGAGCTGCTGTTCATCCCCGCGGGCTGGTGGCACCATGTCCGGACGCTGGAGCTGTCCATTTCGTTGAACTTCTGGTGGTGGACGCTCGCCTCGGTGGGCACCACGGCCCGGGTGAACTACCACTTCGCGCGCAAGCAGTTGCTGCGCATCCTGGGCCGCCAGGGGGCGACGGCGGCCTCCATGCCGGTGGGTTGATGAATCCTGGCGGGCGGGGCCGCGCTGCCTTGGCGGGGCACCGCGGGCCCCTCCTTCAAACGGGGTGGCGTTCAGACTCGCTTGAAAATGGCATCCATGGCGCAGCTTGCGTTGTAGCCGAAGAAATCGGTGTAGAAGGTATCGACCCGGTAGGCCTCGCGGTGGTGCCAGAGAAACCTGCCGAGTTGGTCTTCGACGAGCGACTCTTCGCCTGACACGCGTCCGCTTTCGGGGTCCTCCACGATGACGTAGTCGCCCGGCCGGAGGTATTCGTGGAGGTACGTCAGGATTCCGTCGACGTTGACATGGGCGTCTTCGATGAAAAGCCAGGGGTGAGGTGCTGCTCTCAGCAGTTCCGGCGTGAAGACCTTCTGAATCTTGTGGCTGTCCCCCTGCATGAAGCTGACCCGCGGATGAGAGACGTCTGGCTTCACCAGGTCATATGTGTGGATATGGCAGTCGAGTTCCAGCGCCGTGAGCTGGTCTGCCAGCCAGAGGGCGCCGCCGCCATTCGCGCTTCCGCTTTCGAAGATCGTGCGCGGCCGCAGGTCCGACAGCAGGCGTGGATAGAGCGCCAGGTCGTACACCGTCTTGAACAAGGGGATGCCTCGCCATCGCATGCAATCGGAGACGCCCTGGCTCAGCGCGAAGACGGTGTCGGGGACGTCCCGGCCGAGCAGGGGGGGGCGTTCGAAGTAGTCCACGAGTCTGCCCTGGACCCTGCGGCGCAGGTGCGCATGGAACATCTCCATCATGCGCACGGTCTGATCGTCCGGAGGCGCGACCTGCTCGGTCGCCGCGCGCTGTAGCAGGGGAAGCAGCGTCTTCATCACCGTGTTTCCCAGATAGGTGTTGACCCCGGAGTAGGTGTGGTCCCGTTGGACGTCCGCGATGAAGCGCCGCACCTCTTCCTGGAGGCGGGCGCCTCCCGGCATGGGCGGCTGCTGGAAACAGCCCACCGTGTGTCCGGGGCCATGGCTTTCGAGCCAACGGCCGGCGGGTTGCTTTTTGATGCAGGCTTCGCACGAATCCATGGCGCATTCAAAGCAGTGGAACCGCGGAGCGTCGTCCAATCGTTTTCCACAGTGATTGCATAAGAATGCTGCCAGTGATGCGAAGCCCACGCTCCTCGGGTCAGCAGCCTTCATGGTATGTCCTTTCAAGGCCAGGCAGGGCGCGCGGCGCCAGCCGGGAGTCTGGTGAATACCTTCTCTTATCTCATAGGCGCATTGCCATGCAGAATGCCTCCAACGGTATTGAGCGCATCGACAATCCGACTCCTGAGGAGTTCTATCGGGAATTCGTTTCGAAAGGCCGGCCCGTCATCCTCACGGGAATCGCATCCACATGGCCCGCCTGTGGCCGGTGGACGCCACGCTTCTTCGCGGACAGGTTTGGAGACACGCCCGTGCAGGTGGAGGTCCAGCGCAGTCAGGACCCGATGCTGCACTGGGGGGAGAAGGAGGTGCTCCAGACGACGCTGGCCCGGTATGTGGAACTGCTGTCGTCGGAAAGCCCGAAGTACTATTTGAACTTCGCTTCGGTGATGGCGCAGTTGCCCGAGCTGCATCGGGATGTCGGCTCGTTGGATGCCTACCAGGTCCATCACCGGCCCTACCCCGAGCGGGTGCGCCGCAAGCTCCGGCTGTCACCCATCTTCTGGTTCGGCCCGGCGGGCGCCTTCACGTCGCTGCATCGCGACCCTTCCGACAACCTGCTGGTGCAGGTGCTGGGGCGCAAGCGGTTGACGCTCTTCGCGCCGGAGGACACGCCCAACCTCTACGCGCCGTGGCATGAGAACTGTTCGAGCGGGCGCTGCCTGGGGGGATACAGCCCGGTCAACGTCGCGCAGCCGGACCTGGAGCGCTTCCCGCGCCTGAGCCGTGCGCGCGGGGTGGACGTCCTCCTAGGCCCTGGGGAGATCCTCTTCATCCCCATCCACTGGTGGCACTACGTGTCGTCCGTGGACGTGTCGATTTCGGTCTCGTACTGGTGGTTCCGCCGGCTGTCCCAGTGGCACTGGTCGACCGCGGCCTGGGTGCCCCTGCGCTCCACGCTGGAGTGCCAGGTGCGCCAGTGGTGGCGCGCGCGGGCCGCCTGAGGTCCGGAGCAGGGCGCAGCAAACGAAAAGCCCCTGGAATCTCAACGATTCCAGGGGCTTCTGTGTGGCCAGGGTCAGACTTGAACTGACTACCTGCGGATTATGAGACCGCCGCTCTAACCAGGTGAGCTACCTGGCCGTAAGTGGGATGCAACCTACGGCTTTTACTGCGGAACTTCCACTGCCTTCCTACCTGCTCGCCCGCTGTCCGTGCAACAGCTTTGGTAATGGGGCGGGTCCTTCGCGCTTCGGGGCGGCTCTATACCACATGACGGGCGGAGGGCAACGGGAACGACACGGCCAACCTTCGCGGGGCCAGATCTCGGTCCCGAGCGATCTGCTCGCCAGACGTGGAAATGGGTTTTCTTCCTGACAGGGCGCCTCGATCCCACAGGAAATGCAAGGTGACTTTGGGGTCGATTGAGGCGCGGCATGCGTGGCGTGCGGTCGCCACAGCCGGGGGGCTCCAGCAACAATCAACGTACCCTCCACCAGATGTGCGTGGCGGGATTGGGCATCACGCGCTGCATCCTGGCCGTCTTGGAAGACGAACTGCGACAGGGACAGCTCGAAGTGCTCCTACCGGAACGGTGGCTCAGGCTGTTTCGCGAACCACTGCTTCGCGTTCAGCAGGTGCAGGTCCTGTCCGCCGGGTTTGAATTCGATTCCACCGGTGAGGGCGCCCAGGGTCGCCAGGAGCGCGCCCTGCAGCTCTCCGCCTGCGAGGTCCAGGTGTCCTTGCAGGGAGAAGCCGTCACCGTCCGCCTTCAGCTCGCGCAGTTGGAGTCCGCCTTCGTCAATCTGCACCCGGCCCGTCACGGTGACGTCCCGGATGTTGAGCAGGGACGTCAGGAAGCGCGGCAGATTCTTCGCGGACGTGAGCAGCGCGGCGACAGGTTGTGTGTCCGTGAGCTTGCTGGCGAAGTGTGCCGACAGCACCGTCGGAGACAGGGACAGTCGGGCCTGGGGCAGGGTGAAGACGCCGCTCCAAGCGCGGATGGGCACGGGGCCATTCGTGGACACATTCGTCAGCCGGAGCGTCGTCCCCGTCAGGGCCAGGGACTTCGTGTCCCACGACAGGTTCCGTGCATCCACGTCCGCCTCGGCGCGCAGCAGGACCTTGATGTTTCCCATGCGTCCGGAGACGAGGTCGGAGTCCACGCTCAGCCGCAGCGAGTCCTGGACCTTCGCGAACTTCGACTGCTCCCGGCTCTGCACCGTCATGAACCCGGAGTCGATTTCCATCGTCCGCGCCAGCCAGGGGTTGAGCATCCTCAAGTCCAACGGCCGGCTCCTGGCCACGCGGAGGTCCGGCTCGAGCTCCCAATCCGACTGCTCCGCGCTGCGACGCGCGAGGACGGTGAGGGTGATTTCAGGGACCTCTGCTCCCGTTCCTTCGGGACCGGACACCCGCACGGGCGCGAAGGAAAGCGTTGCCGTCCCTTTCCGCGCGTCCTGGCTCTCCGAAGCCAGCGAGGCCTTGAGTGCCCAGGGCGCACGCGCTCGGATGGGACCGGCCCGCACGTTCAACTCCTGGCCCTGGACGTCAATGCGGCTGTCATCGGCCAGCCCTCCGTCTTTGATGCGGAGGTCCAGGTCCACCTTGCCTTCGCCCCCTTTCAGGGAGACGGCGTTGTTCGACCCCAGGTGCTCGTTCAGCCAGTCCAGTGGGAGCAGCTCCATCTGGCCCGTCACCTGTGCGCTGAGCGCCCGTGAGAGGTCCCAGCCCTGGTCGTCCGTGAAGGGGACTTCGAGCCGTGCCTTGGCCTCCAGGCGCTCCAGCCGGGTGACAGGTTTCCGGTCGAACTCCATGGCACCGGAGACCACGCGAATCGAGGGCGTCTCGACGTGGATGCGCTCCCGGCCCTTGATGTCCAGCGAGCCTTGCACGTCCAGGTTCCCCACGAAGCGGACCCGGCCGAAGTCCAACTCGCGAACCTCGTGGACCGTTACGTCGGCCAGTTGGATGACCCACGGGCGGTAGTCCGGGCCCGGTGGTGGTTCCTTCTCGATGCCGAATGACGGTTCAATCCGGAAGCGCGCGCCATGCCCGTCGATGCGCTGCACGTCCACGCGCTTGCTCAGCAGGGCGGTCAGCGACACGTTGGCCTCCAACGCGTCCAGGTTCACCTGCCACCACTGGTTTTGATTCTGCTGGGTCAGCGTGAAGTCGCGGAGGTGGAGCTGTCCGAAGGGCCAGAGCCACCACGCGCGCTTCCAGGCGAGCTCGGTCCGGCTGGTGGACCGGCGCATGATGGCCTGGACGGCGCCCAGGTTGAGCGCCACGTTGATGGAGACTTCCAGCACCACGAGTGCGCCCAGGGTCCACGCGACGGCGCGCGGCCACCGTTTCTTGCGAGGGGCTGTGTCCTGGACCTCTGGCGGCGGGATGAGCGTCATGTCGCGGGTACCCGGTGGGATGTCCAGGGGGAGCGGCGCGGGTGCTGTTTCCCGCCTCCCTCCGGATGCCTCAGCCGCCGCGCGCACACAAGGCGCCAGCAGGCCCGCGAGTCCGATTCGCTCCCGGAGTGTCCGCGGGTGAGCCGATGCCAGAGGGCCAGGTTCTGGACTGGGAAGGGCGGGGGATTGGTGGAAGGCTCGGCGCATGGACTCGGACACGCGGCAACACCTCGGCAACCTCCACGGAACGGCAGCGCCAGCGAAGGCCTGACCCGCGCGTCACGAAAGGTTCCTCACCGTGAATCTGCTGTACGCCTTCGGGCTCTTCGTTCTCACCGCGGTGGCCGAGGTGGTGGGCTGCTATCTGCCCTACCTCTGGCTCCGTCAGGGGAAGTCACCCCTGCTCCTCGTGCCCGCGGCGGGGAGCCTCGCCGTCTTCGCATGGCTGCTCACGCTGCATCCGACAGGCGCGGCCCGCACCTATGCGGCTTACGGCGGGGTGTACATCGCCGTGGCGCTCGTCTGGCTGTGGCTCGTGGAAGGGGAGCGACCCACGACGTGGGACCTCGTGGGCGCGCTCGTCGCCATCCTGGGGATGGCGATCATCGTGCTCGGACCTCGCAGGTAGCGAGGGCCTGCTTCAACATGCCGCGCGGGACGGACTACGCGGCCCAGCGCTGGAGGCTGCCCTCCACGTACTTCGCCCGGCAGGCGCGCCGCTGGACCTTGCCGCTGGACGTCTTGAGGACCTCGCCCTGCTGGAGCAGGACGACCTCATGGACGTCCACGGAGTGCGCGGCGGCCACGGCCTGCCGGATGGTCTTCTGGAGCGCGCTCCCGTTCAGGGACTGGGCGCCATCACCCTGTTCGGATGGAGCGAAGCGGGCGCTGACCTCCACCAGCACCACCAGCCGCTCGCCCTCCGGGTGGTCGACGGAGAACGCCACCGAGCAGCCAGGGCGCAGCGCCGGGTGCTGGCTCTCGGCCGTCAGCTCGAGGTCCTGCGGGTAGTGGTTCCGACCGTCGACGATGATGAGGTCCTTGATGCGGCCGGTGACATACAGATCGCCGTCAATCATGAAGCCCAAATCGCCGGTACGCAGGAAGGGACCTTCCTCGCTGCCCTGGATGCGCGCCTGGAAGGTCTCTGCGTTCGTCTCCTCGCGTCCCCAGTAGCCGTGAGTGACGTGGGGACCGGCCGTCCAGATTTCGCCCACCTCGCCCGGTGCGCACGCCACCAGCGTCTCTGGATTCACGATGCGGATGAGGCTGTCACCCCAGCTCCGCCCGGAGCTGACGAGCGTTCGCGCGGACGGGCCCGGCTGGGCGGCCACGGCGCGGTTCTGCTCGAGCGCCGCCGAATCCACGGTGAGGTGGCGTGGCAACTCGGAGGTGATGCCTCCCGACACGAAGAGCGTCGCCTCCGCGAGGCCATAGCAGGGATAGAAGGCCTCCCGGCGGAAGCCGGCGGGCGCGAAGGTGTCCGCGAACTCCACCAGCGTCTCCGCCCGCACGGGCTCCGCGCCATTGAAGGCGACGCGCCACGAACTCAGGTCTAGCGAAGCGAGCTTCTCCGGCTTCACCTTTCGCGTGCAGAGCGCGTAGGCGAAGTTGGGCCCGCCGCTCGTCGTCGCACGGTACTTCGTGATGGTGTTCAGCCAGCGGATGGGGCGCTGCAGGAAGGACCACGGGGACATCACGATGGAGTGCGATCCCAGGTACATCGGCTGGAGCACCGTGCCGATGAGTCCCATGTCGTGGTACAGCGGCAGCCAGCCGCATATCGTCGGCGGGTCGTCGTGGCTGAAGCCCTGCCGGATCATCTCCTCGTTGGACATCAGGTTCCGGTGCAGCACCATCACGCCCTTGGGCGTCGACGTGGAGCCTGACGTGTACTGGAGGAAGGCCAGCGTGTCGCCGGTGATGGCGGGGCGCTTCCAGCCATCCTCCAGCCCATCCTCCAGCGCGTCCGTCGCAATCCAGCGGATGTCCTTCAGGACGGGGTAGGCCTCGGCCAGTGCGTTCACGCTCTCCAGGATTTCGTGCGTGGTGAGCGCGAAGCGTGGCTTCGCATCCTGGAGGATGGAGAGGATGCGCGTGACGGCCTGGAGCTGCGCGGGAGGATAGGCTGGCACCGCGGCCACGCCCGCGTACAGGCTGCCGAAGAACGCCGCGATGTAGTCGAGCCCCGGTGGATACAGCAGCAGCGCTCGCTCGCCAGCGCCCTTGTGCTCCTGGAGCGCCGCGGCAATGGCGCGGGCCTGGCGATCCAAATCGCCATAGGTCCAGGTGGTCTCCTGGCCTTCGCCATCCTGGAGGAACGTATATGCGCGGGCCTCGGTCTGGTTCGAGGCGCGCCAGCGCAGCAGGTCGGTCAGGGTCTGTACGGAACGGCTGGGACTCGGCATGGCGGGTCTCCTTGGGAAGTCGTGGGAAGAGGGGAGGGTTCAGGGGCTCGCCGCGGGTTCGGCGGAAGGCGCGTCCTGAGGGGGCACGTCCAGCTCACGCAGCGGGCGGTAGAGCGTGGCCAGCAGCGTCATGAGGACCGCCAGCACGCCCGCGATGAGGAACATCAAGGCGATGCCTCGGCCCGGGCCCTCGCCGACGAACGCACCCAGCAGGGGGACGAGCTTTCCTCCCGAGGCCATGGCGGGTTCGAAGGCGTGGTCCGCCAGAGGCCCGGCGATCGTGTACGCCAGCGGCAACATGGCCCCGGTGATGGTGCTGGTGAAAGCGAAGACACGGCCGCGGAGCGCCAGGGGCACGATGCGCTGGAGGAGCGTCTGGCTGGAGCCGTTGATGATGGGGAGGCCGAAGAAGAACGCGAAGGCGACACCGGCCAGCACGGGAACGGAGGTGGCCAGCCCGACGCAGATGAGCGCGAGTCCACAGGTGAGCTGGAACCCGAGCAAGCCATTCATCAGTCGCTTGGGGCCGCCCCAGGCGCTGATGACCAGGCTGCCCGCCAACATGCCCACGCCACCCGCGGTGGTGAGTGCGCCCAGGGTGCGCACGTCCGCGAAGGACAGGACCAGCGGGGTGACGAGGACCTCGACCGTGCCGGTCAGGAAGTTGCTGGCCGCGAGGAAGCCAATGAGCGCCAGGAGTCCTGGGGTGGCGCGCAGGTAGGCACCGCCAGCCCGAATCGCCTCGAGCAGCGGCACCCGCTCCTCGCCAGACGACGACACGAGGTGCTCCCGGGGGATTCGCGCCAGGAGCAGGGGCAGCGCGCCGAGCACGAGCGTCGTCGCGTCGATGAGCAGGATGCCCTTGAGTTCGATGAGCTCCATCAGGGTGGCGCTCAACATGGGGGCCACCAGTTGGGAGAACGCGAGCCCGACCTGCACCAATCCGTTGGCCCGCCCCAGATGTTGCGGCGGCACCACCGTGGAGACGAGCACGCCGAAGGCCGGCTGCTGGAACGCGCTGGCCGTCGACACCACGGCGGTCGTGACGTAGGCGTGCCAGGGTTGGAGCAAGTCATTGAACAGCAACAGCGCCAGCACGAGGCTCGACAGGCCGGCGGCCGCGTCGCTGAGCACCAGCACCCAGCGGCGGTTCCATCGGTCCACGAGCGCACCGGCCACTGGCCCGAGCAGGATGGCGGGCAGCGTCGCGGAGAGCATGACCAGCGCGTACTGCGTCACGTCGCCCGTCGTCTTGTACGTCCAGACGCCGAGCGCGAAGCTCGTCAGCCCCGAGCCCAGCAGTGACAGGACCTGTCCCAGCCAGATGACGACGGCGGACTTCATGGGGAAGGACGGCGCCGCCGTCATCGAATGGCTCCGGCTCGGACGAGGCCCTGGCGCACGAACTCCGCCAGCACCTGGACGTGCGGCGCGGCCAGCATCGTCATGTGGTCTCCCGGCACCGTCACGGGCGTGACGGCCGTGGAGGCGTGGCGGCCCCAGCCCCAGCTCGGGTCGTCCGCGAAGGACTCGGGGACGATGCCGTCTTCCTCGTGCCGCTCCTGGGCCCGGAAGAGGGCGACGGGAACGGGGAACGTGTCCCGGGGGACGTAATCAATCTCGTACGCGGCCTTGTAGACGTCGATGAACCCTTGGACCTGCTGGCTGTCCGCGCCGTCGGGGAGGAGCCCCGCCTGGACCAGCCTGTGGGTCAGGTACTCTCGGCGCGCTTCGGCAGACAGCGGCCGGAGCGCCTCGGCGGAGATGCCCAGGTCCACGCCGTAGAGACGGCCGGCCGTGCTCGCGACAGAGGCCATCCAGTCCGCGTCGTCGAACGGGGGCGCCTCGCTCGGCGGGGCCTCGTTCACCGGGACGGTGGTGTTGAGGATGCCCACGAAGGCAATCGACTCGCCCTGCTTCCGGAGCTGCTGCGCCATCTCGAAGGCGACCCAGCTCCCGAAGGAGTGGCCCAGCAGGTGGTATGGCCCCTGCGGTTGCACCTGCTTGAGCGCTTCGATGTAGCACTCGGCCATCTCCTCGACGGAGCGGTGCGGCTCCGCGCGTCCATCCAGCCCGCGTGCCTGGAAGGCATGCACCGGCAGGGTGGGGCCCAGTGCCTGGGCCAGCTCGCGAAGGTAGACGGCGTTTCCACCGGCGCCCGGGACGCAGAACAGGGCGCGGCGGCCTGCTCCCGGTTGGAGCGTCACCAGCGGCGACCATGGCGCGGGCGACGCCTCTTCGTGGAGCGCCTTGGCGAGCTGCTCCAGCGCGGGGTTCTGGAAGAGGACCGACAGCGGAAGGGCGCGGCCGAATTGCTCACGGATTCGCACCATCAGCCGGACGGCCAGCAGTGAATGGCCGCCCTGGTCGAAGAAGTTGTCGTGCACGCCGATGGGGCGCACTGCCAGCAGCTCCTCCCAGATGGCCGCGAGCCGGGTCTCCACCTCGTCGCGCGGAGCGACGAAGCCGTCCTGCGCGTCGCGGCGGACGCTCTCTGGCGCGGGCAGGGCCTTGCGGTCCACCTTGCCGTTGGGGGTGAGCGGGAAGGCGGCCAGGATGACGAAGGCCGCGGGCACCATGTACGGCGGCAGGTGCTTCTTGAGGTGCTGCCGCAAGTCATCGGCCGTGGCCACGTCTGGCGTCGTGAGCGTGAGGTAGGCGACGAGCTGCTTGTTGCCAGCGTCCTCGTGGACGAGCAGCTCCACGGCCTGGACCGAGAAGTGCTCCAGCAGCTTCGCCTTGATTTCATCCAGTTCGATGCGATGGCCGCGAATCTTCACCTGCGTGTCGTTGCGGCCGATGAAGGCGAGGGTGCCGTCCTCCGTGTAGCGGGCCAGGTCGCCCGTACGGTACAGGCGGGCGCCCGGTGTGGCGCTGAAGGGATTGGGCACGAAGCGCTCGGCGGTCAGGTTCGACTGGCCCCAGTAGCCACGCGCGAGCCCGTCACCGCCCACGAAGAGTTCTCCCGAGATGCCGATGGGCACCGGCTGCATCGCGCTGTCCAGCAGGTACATCTGCGTGTTGGCGAAGGGCCGGCCAATGGGGACGATCTGCTCGCTGGGCGTGGGCTCGGGCTGTTCGAAGTACGTGCTGTCGATGGTGGCTTCGCTCAGGCCGTAGGAACTCACCAGCCGCGTGTCCGGTCCGCACAGGCCGCGGAGCTGGTGGTACTCGCGCATGTCCCAGGTGTCCGAGCCGACGATGAGCAGGCGCATGAAGTCCAGCCGGAGATTGTTCTCCTGGAGGTACCCCATCAGCAGCCGGACCACGGCGGGGACGAACTCGCCGCTGTCCACCTGCTCTCGCTGCATCAAGCCGTAGAGCTTTTCGGGCTCGAGCAGCCATTCACGCGGGCAAAGCACCAACGTCTTCCCCGCACCGAGCGCCCGGGCGAGGTCGCCGGAGAATACGTCGAAGGAGAAGCTTGCCATCTGGAGGTGGGCGCGCAGCGCGGGCAGCCGGTAGTCGCGCTCCCAGGCGAGGTAGGCGTTGGCGAAGCTCTGGTGCGAAATCATCACGCCCTTGGGGCGGCCCGTGGAGCCAGACGTGTAGACGACGTAGGCGAGGTGCTCCGGGCTCGCGCCGCCCTCGGGCGTCGTCGTGGGTCTCGCGGCGATGGCGTCCGCGTCCGTGTCGACGGCCACCACGGGCGGCAGCGGCGCGGAGAGGAGGGACGCCAGGCCCTGGCGAGTGATGAGCACCGCGGGCCGGCTGTCCGCGAGCATGAGCGCCGTGCGCTCCGGCGGATACGACGGATCCAGCGGAACGTAGGCGCCGCCCGCCTTGAGCACGGCGAGCACCGCGACCACCATGTCCACGGAGCGGTCCAGGAAGACGCCGGTGATTCGCTCGGGCCCCACGCCCACGGAACGCAGGTGGTGCGCCAGTTGATTGGCCTTCGCGTTCAACTGTGCGTAGGTGAGCCGGCGTCCGGGGTCGGTGACGGCGATGGCATCGGGTGTGCGCGCGGCGTGCGCCTCGATGAGGTGATGGATGCACGTGCCCGGCGGTACGTCGAGCCGGGCCTGGTTCCAGTCATGCAGGATGCGCTGACGCTCATTCGCCGGAAGCACCGGCAGCTCGATGAGCCGCTGTGCCGGGTTTGCGGCGATGCCCGCGAGCAGCGTCTGGAAGTGGGCGACCATCCGCTCGATGGTGGAGGCGTCGAAGAGGTCCCGGTTGTACTCCCAGATGCCTTGCAGGCCACCGGCTTCCTCGGAGAACCACAGCGTCAGGTCGAACTGCGCGAAGGCTTCACCGGAGACGCTGAAAGACTCCATCCGCAGCGCGCCCAGCTCGGCTGGGGGCGTGGGCGTGTTCTGGAGCACCAGCATCACCTGGAAGAAGGGGGAGTGGCTGGTGTCGCGCGACGGCGCCAGCTCCTCCAGCAGCTTTTCGAAGGGGATGTCCTGGTGCCCGTAAGCCCCCAGCGTCACGTCCACCACGCGCCGCAGCAGCTCCCGGAAGGTGGGATTGCCTTCGAGCCCCGTGCGCATGACGAGTGTGTTGAGGAAGAAGCCGATGAGCGGCTCCACCTCCGTCCGGTTCCGGTTCGCGATGTACGTGCCGACGCTGATGCGCGGCTCGCGCGTGTAGCGGTGGAGCAGCGTCTGGATCGCCGCCAGCAGCACCATGTAGAGCGACGCCTTCTCCTGAGTCCCCAGCGTCTTCAGTTGCTGGGCTACGGCAGGGGCGACCTGGAAGCTCTGCTTGCCACCCGCGTAGGTGCGCACGCGCGGGCGCGGCCTGTCGGTGGGCAGCTTGAGCGCGCTGTCGCTCCCTTCGAGCTGCTGGCGCCAGTAGTCGAGCTGCGACGCCAGCACGTCGCCCTGCATCCACTGCTGCTGCCACGCCGCGAAGTCCGCGTACTGGAGCGGGAGCTCCGGCAGCGGTGACGGCTTGTCCTGGGCGAAGGCGGCATAAAGCGCCGTCAGCTCCTGGACGAAGATGCCGGTGGACCAGCCGTCCGACACGATGTGGTGCACGACGAGCAGGAGGACGTGGTCCTCGTCGCCCATGCGCACCAGCCTCGCGTGGAGCAGCGGCCCCGCCGCGAGGTCGAAGGACGTCCCCGCGAGCTGAATCGCCAGCTCCTCGCACAGGGGATCGCGCTTGGGGCCTGGCAGGTAGCTCAGGTCCAGCACGCCCAGCGACAGCGTCAGCTCCGGGAGGATGCGCTGCTGGGGTTCGCCGTCCTTCGCGACGAAGGTCGTGCGCAGCACCTCATGGCGCCGGATGACCTCGTTCAGCGCACGCTCCAGGGAGGGGACGTGGAGCGGCCCGGTGAGGCGCACGAACTCCGGGATGTTGTAAGCGGGTGTCCCGGGCTCGAACTGGTCCAGGAACCAGAGCCGGCGCTGCGGGAAGGAGAGCGGCAGCGGCTGCTCCCGTGAGACGCGCGGGATGCCGGGTGTGCGTGCCTCTTCCTTCGGCGCGGCGACCACGTTCTGCTGTCGCAGCTTCTTGAGCACCGCCTCGCGCTTCTCCGGGGAGAGGCCCGCGAGCTTCTTGAGCAGGTCACTCATTCGTCCCCTCCAGGAGCTTCTCCAGGTCCGCGTCCGAAAGGTCGCCGACTTCCTCCATGGCGGAGGCCAGCGCGGCTTCGTCCACGCCTTCCAACTGCGCGAGCACCACTTGCTCCGCCATCCCTGCGATGGTGGGGTGCTCGAAGAGGGCGCGCAGCGGCAGCGTCACCTGGAACATCGCGTTGGTGCGCGAGATGATCTGCGTGGCCAGCAGCGAGTGCCCGCCCACGTCGAAGAAGTCGTCCGTGACGCCCAGCGACGTTTGGCCCAGCACGTCCTTCCAGAGCGCGAGCAGACTCACCTCCGTCTCCGAGCGCGGTTCGACGACCCGCTGCTCGCCCGTGCGCTGAGTTGCGTCCGGCGCAGGGAAGGCCTTGCGGTCCACCTTGCCGTTCGGACTCAGGGGGATGGACTCCAGGCGCACGAAGACGGCCGGCACCATGTAGTCGGGAAGTCTCTCCCTCAGGTGGTCGCGGAGCACCGCCGTGTCGCGGATGTCTGAGCCCACCACGTAGGCGACGAGGCGGCGGGGCGTCCCCGGGTCCTCGCGTAGCAGCACCACCGCGCCCTGGACGGCCGGGTGCTTGCCGAGCGCGGACTCGATTTCGCCCAGCTCGACGCGGAAGCCGCGCAGCTTCACCTGCGTGTCTGCCCGGCCGAGGAACTCCAGGTCGCCTCCCAGCAGGTACCGCGCCCGGTCTCCCGTGCGGTAGAGCCGCGCACCAGGCTCGGTGGCGAACGGGGCGGGGACGAAGCGCTCCGCGGTCAGGTCGGGGCGGTGGCAGTAGCCGCGCGCCACGCCCTCGCCGCCGATGAAGAGCTCGCCCGCGATGCCGGCGGGCACCGGCTGCTGGTGCGCATCCAGCACGTAGAGGCGGTTGTTGGCGAAGGGACGGCCAATGGGGACCAGTTGCGTGTCGCCGGGGCCCAGGTCGCCGCTTTCGAACCATGTGCTGTCGATGGTCGCCTCGCTGACGCCATACGAGTTGATGAGCCGCGTGTCGTCGCCGATGACGGCCTGGAGCCGGTGGTACTCGTTCACGTACCAGGCGTCGGAGCCGGCCACGAGCACGCGCATGAAGTCCAGCGTCTGGCCCGTCTCCTCCAGGTGCTGGAGCAGCCCGCGCAGCACGGCGGGGACGAACTCGGCGCAGTCCACGGCCTGCTCCTTCATCAGCGCGAGCAGGCGGGGCGGTTCGAGCAGCCACTCCCGCGGGCAGAGCACAAGCTTGCCGCCCGAGCACAGCGCTCGGGACAGGTCTCCCGCGAACACGTCGAAGGAGAAGCTGGCCATCTGCAGGTGGCTGCGGCAGTGCTCCCGCAGCCCATAGCTCCGCTCCCAGCCGAGGTACGCGTTGGTCCAGCTCCGGTGGGAGATCATCACGCCCTTGGGCGTGCCCGTGGAGCCGGAGGTGAAGACGACGTACGCCAGACCGTCCAGCGTGGTGAGCCGCGTGGGGGCCTGGGTGGACAGCGCGGCGCGGGCTGGTGCCTCCGTGTCCAGCAGGTAGAGCGACACCTCCGGGTTGACGAAGGTCTCCACGAGGGACTGCTGGGTGAGCAGCAGGGAGAGCCGGGCCTCGGAGGCCATGCGCGCGAGTCGCTCGGCTGGGTAGGTGGGATCGAGCGGGACGTAGGCGCCGCCCGCCTTGAGGATGCCCAGCAGCGCTACCAGCAGCTCCGGCGTCCGCTCCAGGCACACGCCCACCAGCACCTCGGGGCCGATGCCCCGGGAGCGCAGGTGGTGCGCGAGCTGGTTCGCCTTCGCGTCGAGCTGCCCGTATGTGAGCGAGCCCGCCTCCGGCGCGACCACGGCGACCGCGTCCGGCGTCCGCTGGGCCTGTGCCTCGAAGAGTTCGTGGAGGCACGCGCCCAGTCCAGGCACGTGCGTGTCGTTCCAGTCGAACAGCACCTCGCGACGGGCCTCCTGCGTGAGCAGCGACAGCTCCCACAGGTGCTTGTCCTCCGCGCCGAGGATGCCCACCAGGACCGTCTGGATCTGCTCCAGCAGCCGCTCCATGGCTTCCACGCCGAGGCGAGGAGACTCGAAGTCCAGGTTCAGCATCAGCTGCTTGTCCGCATGCGCGGAGAGCGTCAGCGGATAGTTGGTGCGCTCCTGAGCGGTGACGTCGCGCACCTCCAGCGCGCCCGCGCCCTGCCGCACTGAATCCTCCACGGGGTAGTTCTCGAAGACGACGAGGCTCTCGAAGAGCGGGGTGCCACGCGGCACGGGGCTCCAGCCCTGGACATTCACCAGAGGCGCGTACTCGAACGGAGCCCGCTCCACCTGCCACGCCTGGAGCGCCTTCAGCCAGTCCACCACCTTGCTTTGGGCCAACAGCGACACGCGGGCCGGCAGTGTGTTGATGAACAGGCCCACCATCTGTTCCACGCCCGGAAGCTCCGGTGGTCGGCCCGCGACGGTGACGCCGAAGACGACGTCGTCCTGGCCCGCATGACGTCCGAGCACCAGGGCCCAGGCCGCCTGGACCAGCGTGCTGAGCGTCACCTGGTGCCGCCGCGAGAAGGCGCGGAGCTGCTCCGTCACCTCGGCGGACACGTGGACCTTGCGCTCGCCCATGACCTGCGCAGCGGTGCGCGCCTGGCCTCCCGTTTCACCGGGGAGGGGCGTGGGCTCGCCGAAGCCTCGCAGTGCTTGCTTCCACCAGGTCTCCGCCTGCGAAATCTCCCGGCTCTGGAGCCAGGCGATGTAGTCGCGGAACACGGGCGGCTGCTCCAGCCGCACCGGCTGCTGACGGAGCTGCGCGTCGTAGATGGCCAGCATCTCGTTGAGGACGCGGCCCACGCTCCAACCATCGAGCAGCAAGTGGTGGAAGCTCCACACCACGCGCCACGTCCGAATGCCCAGGCGCAGGACGCCTACGCGCATCAGCGGCGCCTGCTTCAAGTTGAAGCCTCGCGCCCGGTCCGCGTCCATCCAGGCTGACAGCCGGGTCTGCTGCTCCGGCTCGGACAGGTGGATCCAGTCCTGCTCGTCCCACGGCAGCACGGACCTACGGTTCACGAGCTGGAGCGGCGCTTCCAGTTCCTCACCCACGAAGCTGGTGCGGAGGATGGGGTAGCGCGCCATCACCTGCTGCCAGGCCTCGCGCAGCGCCTCGCGGTCGAGGTCCGTGTCCAACGTCCACGCCGCGCGCTCGAAGTACATCCCCGAGTCGGGGTCGAGCATGGCGTGGAAGAGCATGCCCTGCTGCATGGGAGACAGCGGGTAGAGGTCCTCCATCTCCGGGTATGACTGCATCAGGCCGTTCAGCGTGGCCTGCGTCACCTTCGCCAGCGGGAAGTCCACGGGGGAGAACCGCGCCGCGTCCTCGCCGCGCCGCTGGTCCACCAGGGCCCGGAGCGCGTGGACGTAGCCCTGCGCCAGTGCGCCCACCGTGGTGCGCTGGTGCAGCGCCTCGCTGTAGGTGAAGGACACCTCCAGCTTGCCGCCCAGGACGTGTGCATTCACCTCCAGCACCTGCCGCCGCTGGCCGAGCGCCCCCTGCTGCGCGCCGAAGGGCTCGTCCGCGGGCGCCAGCAGCGACGAGGTGGGCAGGGCCGAGTCGAGCTGGCCCAGGTAGTTGAAGGCCACCGGCGCTTCCGGCTGCGCACGGAGCCGGGTGCCTTGCTCGTCCTGGCGAAGGTAACGCACCAGCCCGTAGCCCAGGCCCTTGCGCGGCACCTGCCGCAGGGAATCACGCACAGCGCGGAGTTCGTCACCCACGCTGCCATCCCGGGGCAGCTCCAGCGTCACCGGGTAGGCGCTGGTGAACCAGCCCACGGTGCGGCTCAGGTCCACGCCGTCGAACAGGTCCTCGCGGCCGTGGCCTTCCAGTTGGACACGCAGCCGGCGCTGTCCCGTCCAGGTGGAGAGTGCCTGTGCGAGCGCCGTCAGCAGCACCTCGTCGATGCGGGCACGCCAGGCCGTCGGCACCTCCTGAAGCAGGAGCCGGGTCTCCTCGGCGTCCAACGCCACCGTCAACGTGCGTGCGGAGGCCAAGGTGTTGTCGCCGTCCGTGGTGTCCACGGGGAGCGGCGCTGTGTCTTCACCCTGGCTCAGCCAGTAGTCGGCCTCGTGCTCCAGCTCCGTGCTGGCCGCGAAGGAGTCCAAGCGGCGAGCCCAGGCCTGGAAGGACGTCGTCTTCGGAGGCAGCGCCACCGGCTGCCCCTGGCCGAGCTGTTGGCACGCCGTCTCCAGGTCCATGAGCAGCACGCGCCAGGACACGGCATCCACCGCGAGGTGGTGGATGCCGAGCAGCAACCGGTCACCCCGCTGCGGACCCAGGTGGAAGCGCACGGCCACCACCAGCGGAGCCTCCCCCAGCCGGAAGCCCGCCTGGGCACGCAGGCCTTCTTCCTCCAATGCGGCGCGCTGCGCGGCCTCGTCCAGTCCGGACAGGTCCACCTCCCGCAGCGTCACGGTGCTGTCGAGCCCCAGGCTCTCCTGGCGCCAGCCATCGGGGGTCCGCTCGAAGCGCAGGCGGAGCGCGTCATGGTGCGCGACCAGGGCCCGCAGCGCGTCCTGGAGAACGGACGCGGCGACGGGCTGACGCAGTCCCAGCAACAGCGACTGGTTGTAGTGATGGAGGTGCGGGAGCTGCCACTCGAAGAACCAGTGCTGGATGGGCGTGAGCGGGACGGGGCCCGTCACCGGTCCCTGCTCGCTCTCCACGACCTGGGCCTGACCCACGTGCGGGGCCAAGGCGGCGATGGTCTGGTACTGGAAGAACTGACGGGGGCTGATGTGAAGCCCGGCCTCCAGCGCTCGCGCGATGACCTGGATGCTGATGATGGAGTCGCCACCCAGCTCGAAGAAGTTGTCGTGGATGCTGACGCGCTCGCGGGACAGCACCGTCGCCCAGATGTCCGCCAGCGTCTGCTCCACTGGGTTGCGGGGCGCGACGTGGACGTGCTCGCGCTTCACCTGCTCCTGCGCCAGCGAGGGCAGGGCCTTGCGGTCCACCTTGCCACTGGGCGTCAGCGGCATGGCCTTCAGCATGATGAAGGCGGACGGCACCATGTACTCGGGCAGGCGTGACTCCAGGGCCCGGCGCAGGGCGTCCTGTTCGGGCGGCTGCTCCTCATCGTCAGCGACGACGTAGGCCACCAGTTGCTTGCGGCCCGGTGCCTCCTCCCGCACCAGCACCGCGGCGTCCTGCACCTCTGGGTGCTCGGCCAGCGCCGCTTCGATTTCGCCCAGCTCGATGCGGAAGCCACGCAGCTTCACCTGGTGGTCCAGGCGGCCCAGGAACTCCAGTCGCCCTTCGGCCAGCCAGCGCACCCGGTCTCCCGTCCGGTACAGCCGTCCTCCGGGCTCCACCGCGAACGGGTCCGGCACGAAGCGCTCGGCGCTCAGGTCCGGCCGGCCCAGGTAACCGCGAGCGACGCCCGCGCCGCCGATGAACAGCTCACCCGGTACGCCTACGGGCACCGGCTGCATCTGGCCATCCAACACGTAGAGCCGGACGTTGGCCCACGCACGGCCGATGCCCAGCCGGTCGGTGTCCAGGGCCTCGTCCACCGATGCGCAGATGGTCGCCTCGGTGGGGCCGTACGCGTTGATGAAGCGGCGGGACTTCAGCCACCGGCGCGCCAGCTCCGGCGAGCAGGCCTCGCCCGCGGAGACGACGGACTCCAGCTTCGGCAACGTCTCCGGCTCCAACTGCGCCAGCACCGACGGCGTCAGCGTGACGCCTGTTATCTCCTGCGCGGTCAACAGGCCCTGGAGCGGCGCGCCAGGCATGATGGCCTCCCGGGGAGCGAGGCAGAGCTGCGCGCCCGCGAGCAGCGTGGAGAACACCTCGCACACCGACGCGTCGAAGCCGAAGGCGGCGAACTGAAGCACGCGGCTCTTCTCGTGGACGCGGTGGGCCTGGATGGCGGCCAGCGCCGTGTTGCACAGGCCCCGGTGCGTCAGCAGCGTGCCCTTGGGGCGGCCCGTCGAGCCCGACGTGAAGATGATGTACGCGAGGTTGTCCTCGGACATCTCCACCGCGAGCGGCGTCTGCGGTTGGCTGGCGATGAGCGGCCAGTCCGTGTCCAGGCAGACCAGCAGCCCGAGCGCGGGAAGCTCATCCGCCAGGTGCTCCTGCGTGACGAGCACCGGGATGGCCGCGTCGCGCATCATCAGCGTCAGCCGCTCCACCGGATACGACGGGTCCAGCGGCAGCCACGCGCCGCCGGCCTTGAGGATGCCCAGGATGCCCACCACCAGCTCCAGCGAGCGGTCCACGCACAGGCCCACGCGGACCTCGGGGCCCACGCCGGACGCTTTCAGGTGCCAGGCGAGCTGGTTCGCCCGCGCGTCCAGCTCGCGGTAGGTGAGCTGCTGTCCCTCGAAGGACACCGCCACCGTGTCTGGCGTCCGTGCCGCCTGTTGCTCGAAGACGTGATGCGCGCAGAGGCCCGGGCTTCGGGGCGTGGCGGTGTCGTTCCACGCCAGCAGCGACTGCTGCCGCTCCGCCTGGGACAGCAGCGGGAGGCGGGAGACGCGCTCGTCTGGCACGGCCATGGCGCCCAGGAGCAGTTCACGCAGGTTGCCCATCATCCGGTCGATGGTGGCCGCGTCGAACAGGTCGGTGCTGTACTCGCACAGACACTCCAGGCCCTGCTCGGTCTCCGTGGCCACCCACGTCATGTCGAACTTGGCGGCGCCGGTGGTGCTGGTCTCCTCGCGCAGCGTCAGTCCGTCCAGGTGGAGGTCGGAGGATGGTGCGTTCTGGAGGATGAGCTTCACCTGGAACAGCGGCGAGTAACTGAGGTCGCGCTCCGGGTTGAGCGCCTTCACCAGTTCCTCGAAGGGGAGGTCCTGGTGAGCGTAGGCATCGAGCGCCACCCGCCGCGTCTGCGCCAGCAGGGCCCGGAAGCTGGGGTCCCCGCTCAGGTCGCCGCGAATGACGAGCTGGTTGACGAAGAATCCAATGAGCCCTTCGGTGCCGGAGCGGTTGCGGTTGGCGATGTCCGTGCCGACGACGATGTCCGTCTCGCCGGCGTAGCGGTGCATCAGCGCCTGGAAGGCCGCCATCACCGCCATGAACGGGGTGACGCTCTCCTTCCGGCAGAGCGCCTGCAACGCCTTGGCCGCGTCCACGGGCAGCAGCACGCCCTGGTGCGTGGCGCCGCGGAAGCTCTGCACCGGAGGCCGTGGACGGTCCGTGGGGAGGTCCAGGTTGGGCGGAGCCCCGGCGAGCCGCTGCTTCCAGTAGTCGAGCTGCCGTTCCAACACGGGACCGGACAGCCACTCCCGCTGCCACCGCGCGTAGTCCGCGTATTGGACGGGCAGGGCGGCGAGCGGCGGCGGCTGGCCCGCGGAGAGGGCGGCGTAGAGCTCGGCGACCTCGCGGACGAGCACAGACAGCGACCAACCGTCGGCGATGATGTGGTGCAGGGTCAGCAGCAGCAGGTGTTCCTGGTCATCCAACTGGATGAGCCCCATCCGGCAGAGCGGGCCGCGAGTCAGATCGAAGGGACGGCGGGCCTCTTCGTCGGACAGGCGGCGCGCTTTGACTTCACGGCGCTCCAGTGGAAGGCCGCGCAGGTCGACGGTCTCCACCTTCGGTGCGGCGGGCGGGTGGATGACCTGGACGGGCGTCTGGCCATTCATCCGGAACGTCGTGCGCAGCGATTCGTGGCGGCGGATGAGCGCCTCCAGGCAGCGCTGCACGGTGTCCGGGTCCAACGCGCCCGTCAGCCGGATGACGGCGGGCATGTTGTAGAAGGGGCTGTCCGGCTCCATCTGGTACAGGAACCAGAGCCGCTGCTGTGCGAAGGACAGGGGCAGCTCGCCGTCGCGAGAGGAGGGCTGGAGCGGCGGGGGTGGTGCTTCACCGGCCTGCTGGGCCTGGAGCACCTGGACGCGCTCCGACAGCGTGGCGATGGTGGGCGCCTCGAAGAGCGCGGCGATGGGCAACTCCACGCCGAAGGCCTCGCGAATCCGCGACACCACGCGCGTGGCCAGCAGCGAGTGGCCGCCCAGGTCGAAGAAGTGGTCGTGGATGCCAGCATGGTTCGTGTGCAGCACGTCCGACCAGATGCTGGCCATCAGCTCCTCGGTGCCGTTTCGCGGCGCCGCGCGGGACTCGGAGGAGAGCAGGCCGTCGGGGATGGGCAGGGCCTTGCGGTCCACCTTGCCATTGGCTGTGAGCGGCAGGGTCTCCAGCGCGACCAGGGCGGCGGGCACCATGTGCTCGGGCAGCCGCTGTTGGAGGAAGGCGCGCACGCCGGCCGTATCCGCTGCCGTGTCTGCGTGCGGGATGACGTAGGCGGCCAGCCGCTGGTCCCCAGGGAAGTCTTCGCGCACGATGACGACCGCGTCCCGCACGGACGCGTGCTGGCGGAGGGTGGCTTCGATTTCGCCCAGCTCGATGCGATAGCCGCGCAGCTTCACCTGTCCATCACGGCGTCCGAGGAACTCCAGCGTGCCGTCCGGCAGGAAGCGGGCCTGGTCCCCCGTGCGGTAGAGGCGCTGTCCCGGACTCTGACCGAACGGGCTCGGCACGAAGCGCTCGGCCGTGAGGGCGGGGCGGCCCAGGTAGCCGCGCGCCACGCCGGTGCCTCCGATGTAGAGCTCGCCCGAGACACCCACGGGCACTGGCTGCATGCGCGCGTCCAGGACGTAGAGCGCCGTGTTGGCGATGGGCCGGCCGATGGGGACGATGCCGTCGGGCAACTCACCCGCGCTGACGTCATGGGTGGAGCAGCCGACCACCGTCTCCGTGGGGCCGTACTCGTTGATGAGCCGGATCTGGGGCGCGTGCTTCCGCCAGAAGGCGACGGTGGAGGGCGGCAAGGCCTCGCCACCCACGACGAAGGTGCCAGTCAGCTTCGACAGTGCCTCCGGCGTCATCAGCCCGGACAACACCTGGAGGTGAGCCGGCGTGAGCTTGACCAGGTCATGCCCTCTCGGCTGCTGGAGCGCGAGTGCGAGTGCTTCCACCTCCCGCCCCGACGGCACCAGGTGAACGGCTCCCCCCGCGAGCAGCGGCGTGAGGAGGCTGGTGATGGTGGCGTCGAACGCGATGGACGTGTGGACCAGCGAGCCCTGGCCCGGCTTCACCGCGTAGGCGTCCTGGGCCCACGTCAGGTAGTTGAGCAGCCCTCGCTGCGTGAGCAGCGTGCCCTTGGGCAGCCCCGTGGAGCCCGAGGTGTAGATGACGTACGCCAGTGAGTCCCCAGCGGCGGTCGAAGCCGGTGCCTCCGTCGGCAACGTCGCCAGCCGAACCGCTTCCTGCTCCACCAGGAGCCGAGGAACGCTGGCGCCCGTGAACGTGGCCTCTTGCGTCTGCGTGGTGAGCAGCACGACGGCGCGCGAATCGGACAGCATGTAGGCCAGGCGCTCTTCGGGGTAGCTCGGGTCCAGCGGCAGGTAGGCCGCGCCGGCCTTGAGCGTTGCCAGGAGGCTGGTGACCAACTCGACGGAGCGGTCCAGGCCGAGCGCCACCACGCGCTCCGGGCTCGCGCCCAGCGACACCAGATGATGCGCGAGCTGGTTGGCACGTGTATCCAGCTCCCGGTACGTCAGCGTCCGTTCGCCATCGACCACGGCGAGCGCATCCGGCGTGGCGGCGGCGCGGGCCTCGAAGCGGGAGAGGAACGTGGGCTCCGTGGGCAGCGCGGCGGCGGTGTCGTTCCACTCCACCAGCATCCGGCGCTGCACGTCGGCGGGCAGTGGGCTGGAGGTGTGGTGCGCGGCCTCGGCCTCGAAGGCCAGCGCGTGGAGGACGCGCGCGAAGCACGCGCCAATCTGCTCCACCTGGGCGTGGTCCAGCTCGACGGCGTTGTAGTCCAGCTCCAGCGTGAGCTCCTGCGTGTGGGGCTCGGTCTGGAAGTGGACGGCGAGGGTGACGTTGGTTCCCTCGGAGCGGATGGTGCTCAGCGCCTCCAGCTCTGCGAGCGTGCCCGCGATGTCGTGGAGGACGTGGAAGTGCATGTAGTTGAACATGACTTCGTAGAGCGTCTCGCGGCCCCACTGCCGCTGAATCTCCGCCATGGGGTAGCGGCGGTACGGATAGAGCGCACGCTCCGCGTCGAAGGCGGCGCGGACCAGCGACAGCCAGCTTCCGGGGGCCAGCTTCAGGCGGAAGGGCACCGTGTTGAGGAAGATGCCGCGCAGCTTCGAGCCATCGCCTTCCTCGGGGCGGCTGTTGACGCCCGTGCCGGTGATGACGTCCTCCTGACCGCTCAGCACGCTCATCACCTTGAGGTGCGACGCGAGCAGGATGCTCTTGAAGGGCACGCCCGCGGTCCGCGTCAGGGCATTCAGGCCCTCGCTCACTTCGGGAGAGATGGGCACCTTCACCGTGGCGATGCGTGGCTCGCCCTCCGCCAGTGGACGGCGCCAGCGCGGCACGCGCATGACCTGTCCGTCCTCCAGCAGCTCTCGCCAGTAGCGTTGGTGGTCCTCGGACGCGAGGGCCTGCCGCTCCATGGCCACGAAGTCGCGGTAGGTGATGCTCAGCGGTTCGAAGCGCGGCGGCTCCTGGTGGTTCACCAGCGCGTAGTAGTGGTTGAACATCTCCACCAACGTGGAGTGGAGGCTCCAGCCGTCGATGATGGCGTGGCACTCCGTGAGCGTGAACTGGAAGTCCCGTTCACCACGGATGTGGATGAAGAAGCGCAGCAGCGGAGGGCACGCGAGGTCGAAGTGTTGCTGCTTTTCGTCCTCCAGCAGTTTGCGGACCTCGGCGTCCTGCGCCTCGGTGGACAGGTGGCGGACGTCGGTGATTTCGACGGAGAGCTGGGCCTCGCGGTGCACCAACTGCAACGGCTCGCTGTACGACGTCATGTCGAACGCCGTCCGCAGCACGGGCTGCCGTGCCGTCACCACCTGCACGGCTTCCACGAAGCGCGCGGGGTCGAACGGCGCCTTCAGGCGCAGATGGAAGCTGTCCGTGTTGTGGTAGATGTTCGAGGTGGGCGCCAGCTCCATGTGGAAGAGCATTCCGGCCTGGATGCGGGCCAGCGGGTAGGCGTCCTCCACGCTTTCGGGCACCTTCGCCCGGTCCTCGGCGGAGATGAGGCCGAAGGGCTCGGTGCGCGGGAAGACCTCACGCGCGGGCTCCGCCTTCGCGGCGGCCGCCGCCAGCTCCGCCACCGTCTGGTGCTGGAAGAGCTGCTGCAACGAGAAGCGGATGTCCTGCTTCTGCGCCAGCGTGAGCACCTGGATGCTCAGGATGGAGTCGCCTCCCAGCGCGAAGAAGTTGTCATGGATTCCCACGCGCGGGACTTCCAGCACCTGCGCCCAGATTGCGCAGAGGGCTTCCTCCTCCTTCGTCCGGGGCGCGACGTACGGGTCGGCCAGGTCCGCGCGGGCGCCCTCGGGCTCCGGAAGGGCCTTGCGGTCCACCTTGCCGTTCGCCGTGAGCGGGAAGCGCTCCATCATCACGAAGGCGCTGGGGACCATGTAGTCCGGCAGCTTGCCGAGCAGATGCTGGCGCAGCTCGTTGACGCTGGGCGGAGGCTGTTCGGACGACGCGACGTAGGCCACCAGGGACTTGTTCCCGGGCGAGCTCTCACGCACGAGCACCAGCGCCTCACGCACCGCCGGGTGCAGGCTGAGCACCGTCTGGATTTCGCCCAGCTCGATGCGGAAGCCGCGAATCTTCACCTGGTGGTCGATGCGGCCCAGGTACTCGAGCTGCCCGTCCGCGGTGAAGCGCGCCAGGTCGCCCGTGCGGTAGAGCCGGGCACCGGGCTCGCGGCTGAAGGGGTGGGGGACGAAGCGCTCCGCCGTGAGCTGCGGTCGGCCCAGGTAGCCACGCGCGAGACCCGCGCCACCGACGAAGATTTCACCCGCCACGCCAATGGGCGCCGGCTCCAGCCGCGCGTCCAGCACGTAGAGCTGGAGGTCGGGAATCGCGACGCCAATGGGGCTCTGCTGCGTGCGCTCCGCCTCGGCGGCATCCATGGGACGGTAGGTGACGTGCACCGTCGTCTCGGTGATGCCGTACATGTTGATGAGCCGCGGCTGGGTGTCCCCGTGCTTGCGGAACCAGGGCACCAGCGTGGCTGGCTCCAGAGCCTCGCCGCCGAACACGACGTAGCGCAGCGACAGGGGCGGCGCCTCCGCGCCCAGGCGCTCCTCGGCCTGGATGAGCTGACGGAAGGCCGCGGGCGTCTGGTTCAGCACCGTGACGCGCTCATCGCTCAGCAGCCTGAAGAAGGCATCCGGTGACCGCGAGACGAGGTACGGCACCACCACCACCCGGCCGCCGTAGAGCAGGGCGCCCCAGAGCTCCCAGACGGAGAAGTCGAACGCGTACGAGTGGAACAGCGTCCACGCGTCGTTCTCGTTGAAGTGGAACCAGTGCTCCGTCGCCTCGAACAGGCGCATCACGTTGCCGTGCGGAAGCAGGGAGCCCTTGGGCAGGCCGGTGGAGCCCGAGGTGTAGATGACGTACGCAAGCTGTTCCCGCGTCGTCGCCAGTCCGGGCGCGTGGGCGGGCTGGCGTGCGAGTTCCTCGGTGGCTTCATCCAGGATGAGCAGCGCCGTCCCGTCCGCGGGCAGGCGGTCGATGAGGGGCCGCTGCGCCACCACCAACGACATCCGGCTGTCCGACACCATGAAGGCCAGACGGTCCGCGGGATAGGTCGGGTCGAGCGGCACATAGGCGGCGCCCGCCTTCAGGATGCCGAGGATGCCCACCACCGTGGCCAGGGAGCGCTCCACGCAGAGGCCCACCAATCCCTCTGGCTGGACGCCGCGCGTGATCAGCGCATGGGCCAACTGGTTGGCCCGTCGGTCCAGCTCCGCGTAGGTGAGGCGCTCTCCATCGGCGACCACGGCGATGGCGTCGGGGCGCTGGCGCACCTGGGCCTCGAAGCGGCCGTGCAGGGTGTCCGCGCCTGGGAAGGACTTCAGCGTGGGCCAGACATCGAGGAGCTGGTGCCGCTCGGGCGACGTGAGCAACGGCAGCGCGTCCAGGCGCAGCTCCGCGTTGGCCGCGACGCCCGCGAGCAGCGTCTGGAAGTGCCCGGCGAAGCGCTCCATGGTCGCGCGGTCGAAGAGGTCACTGTTGTACTCGACGAAGCCGCGCAGGCCGTCCGGGGTCTCCTGGAGGTCCAGCGTCACGTCGAACTTCGACGTCCCCGGTTGCAGGTCCAGTTGCTGGAGGGTGACGCCGGGCAGGGCCAGCACCTGGCCCGCCATGCCCTGGAAGTTGAACGCGGCCTGGAACAGCGGCGTGTAGGCCAGGTTGCGGGCGGGTTGCACCGCCTCCACCAGTTTCTCGAACGGGATGTCCTGGTGCGCATAGGCGCCCAGCGTCGCCTCCCGCACGCGCTGGAGCAGCTCGCGGAAGGATGGATTGCCGGACAGGTCCGCGCGCAGCACCAGCGTGTTGACGAAGAAGCCGATGAGGCTCTCCGTCTGGACCCGGTTGCGGCTGTTCTGCGGCGCGCCGACCAGGATGTCCGTCTGGTGCGTGTAGCGTGACAGCAAGGCCTGGAACGCGGCCAGCACCGTCATGAAGAGGGTGGCGTTCTCACGCTGGCCCACCTGCTGGAGCGCCTGCACCAGCGCGGTTGGCAGGTGCAAGGGTAGGGCGTCCCCGCGCTGCGTCTGGACGGCGGGGCGCGGACGGTCCGTGGGGAGCTGCAACACGGGCGCGCCCGCGAGCTGCTGCTTCCAGTACGCCACGTGCGCGTCGAGCGCGCCTTCCGTCGCCATCCACTCGCGCTGCCACTCCGCGTAGTCCGCGTACTGGATGGGCAGCTCGGGAAGCTCCGGCTCTCGTTGGGCGATGAACGCGCCGTAGAGCTGCGTCATCTCGTGGATGAGGATGCCCAGCGACGCCCCGTCCGAGATGATGTGGTGCATCGTCAGCACCAGGACGTGGTCGGTGTCCGCCAGCCGCAGCAGCCGCGTGCGCAGCAGCGGGCCCTTCATCAGGTCGAAGGGCTGGCGAATCTCCTCGGTGGCGAGCCGCCGTGCTTCCGCCTCGCGCTCGTCCCGCGGAAGTGACGACAGGTCGGTGACGGCGAAGGACGCGGTGCCTTCGGGCGCGACGACCTGAACCGGCTGGCCTTCTTCCTGCGCGAAGGTGGTGCGGAGCGATTCGTGCCGTTCCACCAGGACGTCGAAGGCGCGCCGGAGCGCGGCCGTGTCGAGCGTGCCACCGAGCCGGACCGCGCCAGCGATGTGGTAGCTCGGGTTCTCCGGCTGCATTAGATGGAGGAACCACAGCCGCTGCTGCGCGAAGGAGACGGGGAAGACGAAGGATTCAGCGGTCATGTCTGGGTGAGAACCGGCTGGCGAAGATTTGAGGGCGAGGAACGGGGCAGCGGCGGAACGGGCCACGCCAGTCGTGGCGTGGACCCGTGGCGCTACTCCTTCTTCGAAGAAGTCGAGTCGGGGAGGTTCAGCTCGGCGCGCGTCGCGGCCTGGACCCGGCGGGCCTGCCGGGGTCGGGCCACCAACGGCGGAGGCGCGGCGGGCGCACCGGGCTGCTGGAGTGTCTCCAGGTGCTTCGCCAAGGCGTCCAGCGTGGGGTGCTCGAAGAGGACGCGGAGTGACACGTCCACCTTGCAGGACTCCTGGATGCGCGCCACCACCTGGACGGCCTTCATCGATTGGCCTCCCAGGTCGAAGAAGTTGTCACGCGCGCCGACCTGCTCCACCGCGAGGACGTCGCGCCAGATGGCAGCGAGCTGGACTTCCATGGGCGTGCGCGGCGCCTCGTAGGCTGCCGAGGCGCGCTGGTTTGCCGACGGCGCGGGGAGCGACTTGCGGTCCAGCTTGCCGTTGGCCGTCCGAGGGAAGGACTCCAGCGTCACGAAGTGGCTCGGCAGCATGTACGCCGGCAGGTGAGAAGCCAGGTGCTGGCGGATTGTCAGCGCCTCGGGGGCGGGCTTGGTGCCGGGGCGCACGTAGGCGACCAGCTCCGCGTGGCCCGACACGTCCCACAGCTTCACAGCGGCTTCCAGGACGCCAGGCACCTGCGCCAGCCGGGCTTCAATCTCTCCCAGCTCGATGCGATAGCCGCGCAGCTTCACCTGTCCATCGCCGCGGCCCAGGTACTCCAGCGTGCCGTCTGGCAGCGCGCGGATCAGGTCACCCGTGGCGTAGAGCCGCCCGCCCGGCTCCTGTCCGAAGGGATCCGGCACGAAGCGCTCCGCCGTCAGGTCCGGACGGTGGAGGTAGCCCTGCGCCACGCCGTGCCCGCCGATGTACAGCGCGCCCGTCACGCCCATGGGCACCGGCTGCATGGCCGCGTCCAGCACGTACACCTGCGTGTTGCCAATGGGACGGCCCAGGGTGATGCGGCGTCCCGGCTCCATGCGCGTGGTGGTGGACCAGATGGTCGTCTCCGTGGGGCCGTACATGTTCCACAGGGATGCGCCGCGCGAGCACAGTGGCTCGACGAGTTCGGAGGGAATCGCCTCTCCACCGCAGAGGAGCTTCAGCGTGGGGCTGCCTTTCCACCCCAGCGTCAGCAGCATCCGCCACGTGGAAGGCGTTGCCTGCATCACCGTGGCGCCACTCTCCACCAGCGCCCGCATCAGCCGGGTGCCATCCACGGCCGTTTCGCTACTGGCGATGACGACGCTGCCGCCCACGCTCAGGGGCAGGAAGAGCTCCAGCACGGAGATGTCGAAGGCCACCGTCGTCACGGCGAACAGCGTGTCCTGGTCGGTCATCCCAGGCGCCCGCTGCATGGACGCCATGAAGTTGACGACCGCGGCGTGCGGCACGGCCACGCCCTTCGGGCGACCCGTGGAGCCGGACGTGTAGAGCACGTAGGCCAGGTTCGTGCCCGCGAGCATCACCTGGGGCGGCGTCGTGGGAGCGCCGGTGGCCTCGGCCAGCACCATGCGCTTGCCACGATAGGCGGGGACCTGTGCGGCCAGCTCCGGCTCCGTCAGTAGCAGTGAGACACCGCTGTCATCCAGGATGTGCACCAGCCGGTCCGGCGGATACAGCGGGTCCAACGGCACATACGCCGCGCCCGCCTTCAGGATGCCGAGCAAACCCACGAGCAGCTCCACCGAGCGCTCCAGGAAGATGCCCACGCGGTGCCCCGGCTCCACGCCGAGCTGGCGCAGGTGGTTCGCCACCCGGTTCGCCTGTTCATCCAGCTCCCGGTAGGTCAGGGCGCGCGACTCGAAGCGCACGGCGGTGGCGTCTGGACGGCGCGCGGCCTGCCGTTCGAAGAGGCCGTGGAGGCTGCCGGGCAGGGGCAGGTCGAGCGCGGTGTCATTCCACTCCCGCAGCAGTCGCAGGCGCTCGGGCCCGGTCAGCAGGGGCAGGTCGCTCACGGACCGGGTGGGGTCCTCCGCGATGGCCGCGAGCAGCGTGAGAAAGTAGCCAGACATCCGCTCGACGGTGGCCGCATCGAACAGGTCGGTGTTGTAGTTCAGCTCGCTCACCAGCCCCTGCGCCGTCTCCGCCATCGACAGGGAGAGGTCGAACTGCGTGGTGCCGCTCTCGAACTCCAATTGCTCCAGCGTGAGGCCGGACAGCGAGAGGACCTCGGACGGCGTGTTCTGGAGCGTGAACAGCACCTGGAACAGCGGGGAGTAACTCGGGTCACGCGCGGGCTGGAGTGCTTCGACCAGTTGCTCGAAGGGCAGCGTCTGATGCGCGTAGGCGCTCAGCGTGTCCTGACGCACGCGGGCCAGCAGCTCGGAGAACGGACGCGCGCCGTCCACCTGGAGCCGCAGCGGCAGTGAGTTGACGAAGAGGCCGATGAGGGGCTCCGTCTGGGGCACCCGGTTGGCGATGGGCGTGCCGATGACGAGGTCCTCCTGCCGGCTGCCACGGGACAGGAGCACGCCGAACGCGGACAGCAGCGTCATGAACAGCGTGGCCTCTGCCTCGCGGCTCCGCTGCTTGAGCCGGGCGGTCAGCTCCGCCGGCACGGTGAAGCGATGGGTCGCACCGTGGAAGCGCTGGTTCGCGGGGCGCGGCCGGTCGGTGGGCAGCTCCAGCAGCGCAGGGGCGCCGGCCAGATGGTCGCGCCACCAGGAGAGGTGCGGCTGGAGGTCGCCACGAGTGGTGCGCTCCTGCTGCCAGCGCGCGAAGTCACCGTACTGAAGGGTGGGTTCGGGAAGCGGAGAGGGCTCGCCCGTGCTGAACGCGCGGTAGAGCGCCGCCAGTTCGCGGATGAGGACGCCCAGGGACCAACCGTCGCAAGCGACGTGGTGGAGCGTGAGCAGCAGCACGTGCTCGCGTGGGTCCAATCGCAGCAGGGACAGCCGCAGGGGCAGGTCTCGTGACAGGTCGAAGGGCCGGCTGGCCTCCTCCGTCGCCCGCCGCCGGACCTCGGCCTGACGCGCGTCGGCGGGGAGGTGCTGGAGGTCCACCTCGGGCATCGTCACGGACGCAGGCGGCAAGACGCGCTGGAAGGGCTTGCCCTGATGCTGCCCATAGCTCGTGCGCAGCACCTCGTGACGGCGGACGATTTCGTCCAGGCTCCGCTGAAGCGCGGCGATGTCCAGGGCGCCTTCGAGCCGCAGCGCCGCGGGCATGTTGTACGCGCCGCTGGGCCCCTGGAACTGCTCCAGGAACCACATGCGCTGCTGGCCGGACGACAGCGGCAGCGCTCCATCGCGAGGGCCGGCGGGGATGAGGTCCGCGGCGCCCTGGAGTGACTGGCCCACCTGCTGGAGGAAGGAGACCAGCTCCTCCTTGCGGGACTTCATCTCTCCGAGCAGGTCGGGCGTCATCACGCCCGGAGGGGCGTTGAAGCGCAGGCGCTCGCCTTCCATCCACAGCCGTACGTCGTGCTGGCGCAACCGGGTCAACAGTCCGTCGATCGTGTTCACAGCTCCCCCTCTTCACGGCTCGCGCCGCTGACGCTGGTGTCCTCGGCCGCACGCGCCGCCCACAGGACGGTGTCCACGTGCTCCGCGAGCCCGGCGATGGTCGTCTGCTTGAAGAGCCGCTCCAGGGGCAGCTCCACCTTGAGCGCGTCCCGCAGTCGCGAGGCCACCTGCGTGGCCAGCAGCGAGTCACCGCCCAGTTCGAAGAAGTCGTCGTGGATGCCCACGCGAGGCAGACGCAGGGCCTTCATCCACACCTCCGCCAGCGTCTGCTCGGTGGGCGTGCGCGGTGCGACGAAGGGGCGCGTGGGCGCGCTGGCCTCCGGGTCGGGCGCGGGCAGCGCCTTGCGGTCCAGCTTCCCACTGGCCGTCAGAGGCATGGCCTCCATGAGGACGAAGAAGGCGGGGACCATGTAGTCCGGCAGCTTCTCCAGCAGGAACTGGCGGAGCGCGGCGGGTGTCACGCTGCCCTGCGCGGAGGGCACCACGTAGGCCACCAGTCGCTTGTCATGTCCGGCCAGTGCGCCCGGCTCCTCTCGGACCATGACGACCACTTCCTGGACGTGCTCGTGCGCGCTCAGCGCGGACTCGATTTCTCCCAGCTCGATTCGGAAGCCGCGCACCTTCACCTGGTGGTCACTGCGTCCCAGGAACTCGAGCGTGCCGTCAGGCCGGTAGCGGACCAGGTCTCCGGTTCGGTAGAGGCGCGCCGCCGGGTCGTCGCTGAACGGGTCCGGGACGAAGCGCTGCGCGGTGAGCTCCGGGCGGTTGAGGTAACCCGCCGCTACCAGCGGGCCGCCGATGTGCAGCTCGCCCGCCACACCGATGGGCACGGGCGCGCCATGCCGGTCCAGCACGTAGCAGGGGCGGTTCGACAGCGGCCGGCCGATGGGGACGCGCGTTGCGCTCCAGCCCTTGGGGATGGCGAACGTGGTCGCGGTGATGAGCGTCTCAGTGGGGCCGTAGGCATTGAGCGTGCGCACGTTGCCCAGCGGGCCGTGCTGCCACAGCTCCAGCACCTTGGGCAGCACGGTGTCGCCGCCGATGATGACCAGCCGCAAGTCATGGGCACCGATGGTTGGCGGCGATTCGGCCCAGCTCTGCGTGAGCTGCTGCCAGTACGCCGTGGGGAAGTTCATCACCGACAGCCGCTGTTCAACGACGCGGCGGGCCAGCTCCTCGGGCGTCCAGACCTGGTTGCCGCGCAGGACCAGCGTGGCGCCCGTCATGAACGTCGGGAGAATCTGCTCCAGGGACGCGTCGAAGTTGAACGAGGCGAACTGCAACACGCGGTCGCGCTCGGTCAGCTCGAAGTGGAGCTGCATGTCCTGGAAGTGCACCGCCATCTGGCCGTGGCTGATGACGACGCCCTTGGGCTCACCCGTGGAGCCGGACGTGTAGATGACGTAGGCGGGCGACGTGGCCGTCGCGGTGTTGGGCGGGTTCTCCGTGGGGCGAGACGCCAGCGTGACGGCGTCGGTGTCCAGGTGGACGACCTTCGCGGTGTGCGCGGGCAGCCGCTCCGCGAGGGACTGCTTCGTCACCAGCACGGCCGCGCGCGCGTCGTCCAGCAGGAAGCGCAGCCGCTCCACGGGGTGCGCGGGGTCCAGCGGCACGTAGGCGCCACCGGCCTTGAGGATGGCCAGCAACGTCACCAGCATCTCCGGCGAGCGGTCGATGAAGGCGCCCACCAGCACGCCCGGTCCGACCCCCAGGCCGCGCAGGTGGTGCGCGAGCTGGTTCGCGCGCCGGTTGAAGTCGGCGTAGGTGATGCACTGGCCGTCCAGCTCCACCGCGTGCACGCCGGGCCTCGCGGCGGCCTGCTGTTCGATGAGTTGGTGAGTGAGGAGGTCCTCCCGGTAGCCCAACTGGTTCTGGTTCCACGCCACCAGGACCTTGCGGCGCTCGGCCGGGGTGAGCATCGGCAGGTCGGCGACGCGAGCTTCCGGCTGCGCGAGCGTTCCTGACAGCAGCGTGCGGAAGCCCTGTGCCCAGCGGGCCAGCGTCGCCGCTTCGAACAGGTCGGTATTGTAGTCGAAGTCGAGGACGAGTCCGTCCTCGGCGTCGATGACGTTCAGGCTCAGGTCGAAGGCGGCGTAGCGCACGGGCTGCGGGACGAAGTGGGTGCGAAGGCCGTCCATCTGGAGGTTCCCCAGGGGGCGCTCCAGGTTGAACGTGACGCTGACGAGCGGGGTGTGGCTCGTGCTGCGCGGCAGTCCCAGGCGCTTGATGAGCAGGGCGAAGGGATAGTCCTGGTGCTCATACGCCTCCCAGAGCACTTGTTTGAGACCCTGGACGTATTCGGAGAACGTCTGCTCGCCCTGAACGTGGCTGGCGATGGGCAGCAGGTGCGAGCAGTAGCCCACCAGCCCCTCGCTGCCCTCCATTCCCCGGCCCGCGGTGGGGATGCCCACCAGGACGTCATCCTGGCCCGTAAGGCGGTGGAGGAACGTGGTGTAGACGGAGAGCAGCAGCATGAAGAGCGTGGACTGCTGCTGCGCCGCCGCCTCCCGCAGGGACTGGGTGGTGGCGCGGTCCAGTCGCAGCGTCTCCCGGGCACCCCGATAGCTGCGGTGCGCGGGGCGGCCATGGTCGATGGGCAGCTCCAGCGCGGGCAGCGTCTCCACGCGCCGGCTCAGCCAGAAGCGCTCGTGGGCCGTCTGCTCCTTGGTTCCGGCCTGCTGCTGGAGCCACTGCACGTACTCGCCCCACTGCATCGCGGGTGGAGGCGGGGTGCTCTTGCCTGCTCGGAGCTCGGTGTATCGCGCGGCAATCTCGCGGACGATGACACCCAGCGACCAGCCGTCCACCGCGACGTGGTGCGCGGTGAGGACGAAGACATGCTCCTGTGCACCCAGCTTCAGCAGGTTGGCGCGGAAGGGCGCACCGCGGTGCAGGTCGAACGGCGTGTTGTTCTCCTGCTCGTACCAGGCGGAGAGGCGCTCGGCCTGCTCCGGCGCGGGCAGGGGGGAGAGGTCGTGCAGCGCCAGGGAAAGCGCCAGCGAAGCGGCCGCGGTCTGCTGCTCGCCGGACTCGTGGATGTGGATGCGCAGGGCTTCATGCCGGTCGACGACGTGCTGGATGGCACGTTGGAGCACCTCGGGCTGGAGCACGCCTTCGAGCCGCAGGCTCATCGACAGGTTGTAGGAGATGGAGCCGCCGGCGTTCATCTGGGCGAGCACCCACAGTTGCCGCTGCGCCTCCGTCATCGGCAGCGTGCGCGCTTCCACACGGGTGGGATCGGGCGGTGTGGTGCGTGGCCAGAATCCGCCCGCGCGCATGTCCGCCACCGTCTCGGTGATGGCGCGGACGATGGTGTCGAGGTCCTCGTCCGAGTGCGCGGTGGAGAGCATGCACGTGCGCCCCTCCCAGATGTAGATGCCGCGCTGGATGAGGTGGCAGAAGAACAGGTCCATCTCCAGCGACTGGTACAGGTAGCTGGTGTTGCCCGCGGCGGAGAAGCGCAGCACGGAGCCGCCGTGGACCGCCTCGATGGGCGCCTGCTCGCGCTGGAAGATGTCGTTGAGCCGAGCGACCAGCCCTGCGGCGCGGCGGCTCAGATTCTCCTGGAGCGCGGGCCCCTGGGCCTTGAGGTGGCTCAGCGTGGCCACCGTGGTCGCCATGGTCAGCGGGTGCTTGCAGAACGTTCCCGCGGAGAAGGTCGTCTCGACAGCGGGGTACGACGCGTCACCGTAGTTCCAGTCGCCTCCGTCGATGCGGTCCACGAATCCGCCGCGGTCCGCGACGGCGCCAATGGCCATGCCGCCACCGAGCACCTTGCCGTAGGTGACCAGGTCCGCCTCGATGCCGTACCACGCCTGAGCGCCACCCGGATGGAGCCGGAAGCCAGTGATGACCTCGTCGAAGATGAGGGGCACTCCTGCTTCACGCGTCATCGTCCGCAACGCCTGGAGGAAGGCCCGTGGCTGGAGATTGGGACGGCGGCTCTGCACGGGTTCGACGAGGACGCCCGCCAGTTCGTGAAGGTGCTCGCGGATGAGCTCCAGCGTGCGGTCCTCACCGTAGGGCAACACGAGGACGTCCTCGACGACCTTGGGAGACACGCCCGCCGCCATGGGCAGCGACTGGGGCTCACCGTTGACCATGCGTCCCACCACCAGCGTGCCGTCGGAGTGGCCGTGGTAGGAGCCGGTGAACATCACGATTTTCGTGCGGCCCGTCGCGGCGCGCGCCAGCCGGAGCGCCGTCATCACCGCCTCCGTGCCGGAGTTGCAGAAGGTGACGCGCTTCATCCCGGTCAGCTCGCAGAGCAGTTCCGCGGCTTGCCCGCCCAGGTCCGATTGGGGGCCCAACTCCATGCCCTCCGCCAGACGTTGTTGCAGCGCCTCCATGATGAAGGGCGGGTTGTGACCGAACAGGTGCACCCCGAAGCCCATGGAGAAGTCGATGTACTCGTTGCCGTCCGCGTCCCAGACCCGCGAGCCCTTCGAACGCACGCTGACGATGGGGTAGCAGACCTCCTTCAGCTCGGCGCGGAAGTTCATCAGCCACCGCACGTCGCTCCACTTCGACCGGTAGCGGACGGCTGCTTCCTTCGAGCGCTTCGTGCGCGTGGTGTACTTCGCGATGAGCGCGTCCAGGTGACGCTGCTGTACCGCGGGGAGTTCTCGCTCGGGCGTGCCGGACTTGGGTCCCGCGCCAAAGGGTGACGCGCCTCCTGCCTTCGCGGTGTTCGTGGGAACTGCCTTGGGGACGGGAGCTTCCTGCGCCGCGACGGGAAGCTGCAGCGGCGCAGAGGGACGTCCGCCCAGGAGCGCGAGCTGCTGCGCCATGAGCTGCAACTGCTGCTGGATGAGCTGCTCGACGGCGCTTCCCGGCGGCGCGGAGAGCGCGTTCGCGGCGGCGGGAGGCGTGCTCATGGGGAGCGGCGCGGGAACGCTCGTCGCGGCTGGCGCGGAACTCAGCGCGAAGCTCGCGGGCAGTGTCTGGTCGAGGTGGCTCGCCAGTGCGTCCAGCGTCGTCAGTTCCTCGAAGAGCTGACGGATGGCCAGCTTCACGCCGAAGCGCTTCTCCACATTGCGGATGGCGTCCAGCAACACGAGGGAGTCGGCGCCCATCTCCAGGAAGGACATGCGCGGGTCGAGCTTCTCGGGAGGGGCCTGGAGCAGCAAGGCGACGACCGCGCGGAGCTCGGTGAGGATGCGCTCCTTGCGTGACACGACGGGCGCTGCGGCAGAGGTCTGGGTCATCATCGTCGGCCTATGGGCAGGGGAGGGGAGCGCGGAGTCCAGCAAGTACCTCTGGCGCTCGAAGGGATAGGTGGGCAGCGGGACACGCCGTCGCGGACGGTCCGCGTCCACTGCGCGCCAGGGGACGGTGACGCCGCGCGTGTGCAGTGCACCGAGGCTGTCGAGCAGCGTCTCCCAGGCATCCTGCTGACGCCGCAGGCTGGGGAGCCACAGGCTCGCGCCCTCGGGAACGCAGCGCTTCGCCATGCCGAGCAGCGTGTCGTGCGGGCCCAGCTCGATGAACAGCGCGGGGCCGGCCTGTGTCAGCGTCTGGAGGCTCTTGAAGAACTGGACAGGAGCGCGCGCGTGCCGTCGCCAGTAGGCGGCGTCGGGGGCCTGGGACATGCGCTCGCCCGTGAGGTTCGAGATGAGCGGGAGGCGCGGCGCGTGGGCGGGCAGGACGCGGGCTACCTGCTCGAAGCCATCGAGCATCGGCTCCAGCAGCGGCGAGTGGAACGCGTGGGAGACGGTGAGCGGTCGCGACTCGACACCTTGCGCCTGTAGCGCCGCGGTGATGCGCTGGACCGCTTCACGCTCACCAGAGATGACGACGTGCCTTGGCCCGTTGATGGCGGCGACGTCCACCAGGGGCTCGTCCTCCAGTGCCATGCGCACCGTGGCTTCATCCGTCAGGACAGCCGCCATGGCGCCGTTCTGGGGCAGTGCCTGGATGAGCCGGCTGCGCGTGGCCAGCAGGGCCAACGCCTCCTCCAGCCCGAGCGCGCCCGCCGCGTGCGCGGCCGTGAATTCGCCCACGCTGTGGCCCATGACGGCGTCGGGCACCACGCCCCACGAACGCCACAGCTCCGTCAGGGCATGGCCCAGCGCGAACAGTGCCGGCTGGGTGTAGCGCGTCTGGTGGATGAGCTGCGCGGTGGCGTCCGTCGTCGGAAACAGCACCGACAGCAGCGGGACATCCAGGTGTGGACGGAGAATCGCGTCGTAGCGCTCCAGGGCTTCACGGAAGACGGGGGTGCTGTCGAACAGTTGTCGGCCCATGCCGGGGTACTGGGTGCCCTGGCCGGGATACAGGAAGACGATTCGCGGCGCGGCGCCACGCTGCACCTCGCCCTGATGCAGCCTGGGAACGGCGTGCCCTTGGGCGAAGGACTCGAGCCGCGACGCCATCTCCGCATGGGAGTTCGCGGTGAGCGCGAGCCGATGCGGCCACGCATTGCGGCCGGTGTTCGCGGTAAAGCAGACATCCGCCAGCGCGGGGGCGTTCGGCCGTAGGAGGTGCTCCTGGTACTGCCGGGCCATGTTCCGCAGGGCCGCATCGCTCCGGGCCGACAGCGTCAGGACGTGGCTGTCGCGCTCGGGGACGCGAGGTGCATCCGCGGGGCGCGGCGGAGGCTCGCTCAGGATGACGTGGGCGTTGGTTCCACCGAAGCCGAAGGCGCTGACTCCCGCGATGCGCGCGCCGGGCGCTTGGGGCCACGGCTCGGGGCGCGTGGGAATCGGAAATCGGGTCGCATCCAAGGCGATGTGCGGGTTGAGTACGCGCAGGTGGACCTGCGGCGGAATCTCGCCGTGCCCCAGGGCCAGCACCGACTTCATCAGCCCCGCGATGCCAGCCGCCGCTTCCAGGTGGCCGATGTTGCTCTTCGCTGAGCCGATGAAGCAGCGCTGCTCCGCCGACCTCCCCGGAGACAGCACGGCGCGCAGTGCCGCTAGTTCAATCGGGTCGCCCAGCGGCGTCCCCGTGCCGTGGGCTTCGATGTAGCCAATCTGTTCTGGCGACAGGCGGGCCTGACGGAGGGCTTGCTGGATGACGTCCTGCTGCGCGGCGCCGCTGGGCGCGGTGAGCCCGTTGCTGAGCCCGTCATGATTCACGGCCGAGCCGCGGATGACGGCCAGGATGGGCGCGCCCGAGGCCAGCGCGTCCGACAGGCGCTGAAGGACGACGATGCCGCAGCCCTCCGAGCGCACGTAACCATCGGCCGACGCGTCGAACGTCTTGCAGCGTCCATCCGCCGCCATCATCCCCGCCTGCGAGAAGGCGATGGTGAGCTCGGGCGACAGGATGAGGTTGACGCCGCCCGCCATCGCCAGGTCGCACTCGCGGCCGCGGAGGCTCTGACAGGCCAGGTGCACCGCGACGAGCGACGATGAGCACGCGGTGTCCACGGCCATGCTCGGACCGCGCAAGCCCAACACGTACGACAGCCGGTTGGCCGCGATGCTGTGCGCGTTGCCAGTGCCCGCGTACGCATCCAACAAGGAGCGGTCGCCGAACTGTCGCTGCGCGTAGTCGCTGGTGCTGATGCCGACGAAGACGCCCGTGCGACTGCCCTGGAGTCCCTGCGGTGCCTGTCCCGCGCGCTCCAGCGCCTCCCACGCGACTTCCAGGAGCAGGCGTTGCTGTGGATCCATCCGCACGGCTTCGCGAGGCGAGATGCCGAAGAAGAGCGGGTCGAACGCGCCGACGTCTTCGAGGAAGCCACCCCATCGCGTGTTCATCGTCGCGGGCGTGGACGGGTCCGGCGCGTAGAGGCTCGCCGCATCCCAACGGTCCGCGGGGACTTCGGTGATGGCATCCCCGCCGCGCTGGAGCAGCGCCCAGAATGCCTCTGGCGTCGGGGCTCCCGGGAAGCGGCACCCCAGCGAGACCACCGCGATGGCTTCGTCCTGCGCGGCCTCGGTGACGGGCGTCGCGGGCGCATGCGTCACGGGCTCGGTGCCACGGCCGAGCGCCTGGCTGAGCGCGTCGATGGTGGCGTGCTCCCAGAGGATGGTGGGCGACACGTCGCGGCCCAGCCAGTCCGCCAACTCACCCGACAAGAACACCGCGTCCTTCGACGTCAGCCCGTAGCGAACGAAGGGTTCCTGGGGGTCGACCTCTTCGGGCGTGAGTTCGGCGGACTCGGCGACGTAGGCCCGAAGCCACGCCGCGATTTCATCGCGCGTGCGGTCTCCAGACACACCGGAGACCAGAGGGGAATCCACAGGGGCCTGTGAGACACCGAAGGATGACTTCATGGAAAATCACGGACCTAAAGTGTAATCCTGCAGATCTGGATTATTATGAAATCGTTTTGAATCCGACTAGTCTTGACGGGGTTCTGAGGTAAATTTCTGGTGCCAGCGCTCCGGCAGGGGTTGGCGCTTTCCAGGTGGGGTCTCGGCGCCAGGAGTCCGGGCTGACTCACTGCTGTGACGACAGGTGCTTGCAGATGGCGTTCAGCGAGTTCGAGTGCTGGTCCGAATCAGGCCAGTTGGAGTGCGTGGCGGTGTTCCGGCCCGCGGCGCTGGACGTCACCAGTGCGGAGGAGGCGGCGGCGGTTGGCTTCATGCGGCCTGTCACTCGCAGTGAGGCGGAGGACGCCTTTGGCCGGCTGCGGGACACGCTGACGCGCCTCGGTTGCCAGACGATTGACCTGTGGGAGTTGCTACCGGAGCGCGAGCGCGCGGTGAGCGACACCACGGTGAACCGGGTGTTTGTCCGCGACACCGCGGCGGTGCTCGGGCGTCAGCTCGTGACGGGCACGGCGGCCTTCCCCGTGCGGCTGGCGGAGTTCGACGTGGCGCACCGCGCGCTGTCGCAGCTCCAGCCGGAGCTGTCGAGCGACGAAGTCCCGACGTCCGCGCGCATCGAGTTCGGGGACGTCTTCGTGCTCGACGCGGAGCGGTTGCTGGTCAACGTGGGGCTGCGCAGCGACGCGCGGGCGCTTCAACCCTTCCTGGAGCTGGCGTGGCGTTCGGGCTTCCGCGAGGCCGCCGTCGTCCGCATCCCGGAGAGCCTGGGCATCATCCACCTGGATCTGGCCTTCAACGTGCTTGGGCCGCGGGCCGTGGTGGCGCGGGCCTTTCTTCGCCACACGCCCATCCAGGTGTTCGCACAGGGCGTGGCGCCGCACTGGGAGCCCTTTGACGGCTACTTCGCCCAGCGGGGCTGCCGCGTCATCCCCTTCGAGCCGAAAGGGGAGAGCGGCTTCATGTCGAACTTCATCTACGTGGGGCCCAACCTGATTCTCGCCTCGGAGAGCGCCTCGGTGGGCCTTCGTCCTCTGGCGAAGGAGGCCGGCATCGAGGTGGCGAGCGTCGACATCGAGGCGCTGGAGCGGGGCAACGGCAGCGTTCGGTGCCTTACGATGCCCCTGCGGCGGCGCGCGGTGTAGCGAAGGACCGCCAGCGAACCCCGCTCAGGAAGGGCGGTTCACCGCGGGCGGGTGGGGCACGTCGCCTTCGCGCTCGTAGTAGAGGCTCGCGCAGCCCTGCTCGTAGACCACGAGCACCCGGTCACTCTCCTCCAGCAGGTCGGAGACCTTCTCCGTGGTCTTGCGGACGAGTACGTCGAACCTTCCCGGGCGCTGTTTGTTTCCGGCCCGGACTGTCACGACTGGCATGCGGGGTTCAGCTCCTTGTGCCCCGCGGCGAGCGGTTCCGGGAGGACATCCCCGGCCTGGGCCCATCCGAAGGTAACAAAGGCGTGTCATAACCAAACGAACAGTCCGTTGACAAGCGGGCCGCGCCATGGCGGGAAGAGGCTCCCATGCTCCGCAAGCTCCCCGTTCTGCTGGTTGGTGTTCTTGGTCTGGCCTCTTCCGCGGGCGCGCAGGAGGCGCGGCGGCCTCCGGAGCACCGCTCTCCGACGCCCGCCTGGGCGCCTCGCGGCGTGCTCCTGGGTGTCAGCGCCCAGGATGGGCTGGTGGCCTCCCAGACGAAGGTGCAGTGGCAGTTCACCTTCTACCAGGACCGCAAGGACGCCTTCGCCTTGCTACTGGAGGGCAGTCTCTCGTGGGGGCTCGCGTTCCCCGATGCCGAGGAGGGCAAGCCGCAGAACGCGGTGCGCTCATTCTACCAGCACAGCCCGCAGGTGGGTGTGGGTTACCGGAACCACCTGCCCGGCCAGGTGCACTGGGGCTTCCAGGTCACCGGCGGTCCCGTCTTCTACGGCGCGGACTTCGACGGTGGGCTGGAGAAGGACCGGCGCGTGGCGGGCCTCATCGAGGGCCGCGTCCACCTGGGCTATCAGTTCGGGGACATCGCCGGTGGGCTCGCTGTGGGGTATGCCGAGGCATTTGGCTACAAGCGCCGCAGCCTTGGCCGCTTCTTCGTAGGTGGCCCGATGGTCGGGTTGTTCGTGGATTGGCGCTAGGCTTTGCGTAGAGTGTGGCTTGCGAGCACCCTGTTCGCACGCCGCGTATGCCCGAGCCGCTCAGCGCCCATGTGTCGCGATACCTCCGCAACCGAGAAGTCTTCGAGCGGAACCTGCCAGCCGCGCTGCTCGTCTTCACTCCAGCGACGGAGGAAGACAGCGGCGGGGACGGGGAGGAGTACCGTCTGAAGACGGTGACGAACGCGGGGAACCCCACGCTGGGGGCCAGCGGGCCCTTGGTGTTTCCCGTCGTGAAATCGCGGACGAACGCCTTCGGGCGGGGCATCACCGTGGGGCGGACGGGCAATAACGACGTGGTCCTGGACGACGGGAGCGTGTCCCGGTTCCACGCCTGGTTCAGCCAGGAGGAAGGCCATGCGGGCTTCCTGCTGACGGATGCCGGGTCCAAGAATGGCTCCTGGGCGGGGGGCGTCCGCCTCGTGCCCCGGAAGGCCGTTCCGGTGGCGGATGGAGCGCGGTTGCGCTTCGGCCAGGTGGAGGTCGGCTTCTACACGACCAGCGGTTTTATGCGGATGCTTGCCGTGAGGATGGCTCCCTGAGCCTTGCCACGTCTTCGTGGGCCTGCGTAACGTGCGGAGTCGCCCTCTGTCACACACGGGAGTGTTCGCGGTGGCCTTGACCACAGAAGCTTTTGGACTGACCGACGTCGGCCGCAGGCGGCAGCACAACGAAGACGCGATGCTGGTGGATGCGGCACTCGGTCTCTACGTGGTGGCTGACGGCATGGGCGGTCACGCGGCCGGCGAGGTCGCGAGCAACCGGGCCACGGAGGTCGTCAAGCAGCACATCTCCGCCAACCGCCATCTGTTGAAGGACCTGGGCATCAACCCGACGCCGGACAGCCGCTCCGCGGCGGCGGCGCTCGTCGAGGTGGCCGTCCAGCGCGCGTGCGCGGACATCTACCGGACGGCGATGTCGGACGCGACCAAGCGCGGCATGGGCACGACGTTCGTGTGCCTCGCGGTAGGCGGCAACAAAGGCGTCATCGGCCATGTGGGTGACAGCCGTGTCTACCTGGTGCGGCATGGCCAGTGTCACCGGCTGACGGAGGACCACACGCTGGTCGCCGCGCAGCTCAAGGCCGGCACGATTACCAAGGACCAGGCCGCCAACTCGCAGTACCGCAACGTGATTACCCGCGCGGTGGGCATCCAGGAGTCCGTCCAGGTCGACACGCTCATCGTGGACCTGGTGCCCGGGGACATGTTCATCCTCTGCTCGGACGGCCTGCACGGCTATGTCGAGGACGAGGAGGTCCTTCCGCTCATCGCCGGCATCGCGCCCGCGGACCTGCCCAAGCGCTTCATCGACGTCGCCAACGAGCGCGGTGGCAAGGACAACATCACCGCGGTGGTGGTGAAGGTCGCGGGCGAAGGCTCCAGCGTCAGCGAGGAGTCGAGCGAAGCGCAGTCGCGCATGGAGGCGCTGCGCAAGATTCCGCTCTTCCGTCACCTCACCTACAAGGAACAGACGGCGGTGCTGTCCATCGCGACCACGCGCACGTATCCCGCGGGGCGCGAAATCGTGGTGGAGGGGCAGCCGGGCGAGGAGCTCTTCGTCGTCATCCGGGGCCGGGTGGCCATCGAGAAGAACGGCGTGGAGATCGCCGAGCTGCGCGCGGGTGGCCACTTCGGAGAGATGGGGCTCATCGACAACGCGCCGCGTTCAGCGACGGTGCGAGCGACGGAGCCCACGCGCACCATGGTCATCTCGCGGCCGGACCTGATGGGCCTGATGAAGCGCGAGTCCATCCTCGCGGTGAAGATGCTCTGGAGCTTCGTCCAGGTGCTCAGCGACCGGCTTCGCGCCACCAACTCGGAGCTCAGCGAGGCACGGCAGGAACTGGCCGTGGCCCAGGCGATTGCTCCGTTCGCCGAGGAGTAGGAGGACGCGTCATGGCCCCTCGTCGACCGAAGCAGCTTCGTCCGGAATCCCAAGCACGTCAGACGTCCCAGGTACGTTCGCGCCGTTCCGTTGTCGGAGGGCGACGCATGGCGAGGGCGGTGGGCGGCGACGTGGTGGTGAAGTTCCTGGGCGAGGTGGTTGAGCTGCGCCATGAGCTGAGGGCGACGCAGGGGGACATCGAAGGCATGGCGATGGGCATGGAGTCCATGCGAGCCGGCATGGCGACCATGCGGTCGAACATGGCGGCCATGCAGTCGAACATGGACTCCATGATGGGCAACATGGAGACGATGATGTCGACCGTGGAGTCCATGATCGTCGGGCTGCGTTCCGTGTCGGGACGCATGAGCCGGATGGAGGCCCATGCGGGCCGCATGGCCCGGCTGCTGACTTCCATGGCGGATTCGACCCAGGAGCGTTTCGAGCGGGTCGAGAAGCGCCTGGATGACCTCGAAGACAAGCTGTAGGCGAGGCTCGCCCATGCGTTCGGGAAAGGACGCGTCCGGAATTTTCAGGGGGAATCGGCCGTTCCGCGCCCGGCTCCGGGCTAACGTCCGCGCCGTCTGCGCATGCGCAACTGGATTGTCATAGGCGTGATGGCGACCCTGCTCACGGCAGGGGTGGTGTGGCTGTGGCCCGGCACGGAGACGGGGCCCGCCGCTCGCGACACGCACGCCTCCACTGGCAAGGCCCTGCCGGAGTTCGCCGCCGTGGACGTGGCCTCCGCGGGCGAGGGGCTGGCGCTCACGGGACGTGTGCTGGACGCCTCGGGTCGCCCCGTCGCGGGCGCGGAGGTGTTCCTGGCCGCCAGCGCGGAGCGGACGCTCCTGGGCGTTCATTGTGATGTGTGTGGCCAGGCGCTCCTGTCCTGCTCGGCGCGTGAGACGGCGCTGCACACGCTGGCGTTTTTCGAGCAACAGCAGGGCTTCCTGACGCCGCGGGCCACGGTCAGCACGGACGCGGAAGGGCGCTTCCGCTTCGAGCAACTGGCTGGCGTGTCCTTCTCCGTGTGGGCCCGCGCGCCAGGGCTGGGCGTCGCGCTCCGCGAACGGGCCGCGCCTGGAGACCCGGTGGAGCTGTACCTGCCGCCGCTGCGCACCCTGGTGGGGCAGGTGGTGGACGATGCCGGCCGGCCCTTGGCCGGGGCTCACGTGCACGGAGTGTCGCGGCGGGCGCCGCTGGCCTTCGAGTCCACGAGCGGAGCGGATGGCCGCTTCACCCTGACGGGCCTGGGCGAAGGGCCTTTCTATGTGCTGGCCACGGCGGAGGGGTACCTGCCCGCGGTGGGGGCCCAGGTGGAGGCGGGACCACAGCCCGTGCGCCTGAAGCTGACGCCCGCGCGCACCCTGGAGGTCCGCGTCACCCGAAACGGTTCCCCCGCGGCCGCGCTGGTGCGGCTGCGCGCGGACCACCTGTCGCGGGAGCTGCGCACGGACGGCACTCCGGTGCGCTTCACCGGCTTGTATCCGGACCAATTGGTGGTGACCGCGGAGGCCAAGGGCCTGGCGTCCGTGCCCCGCGTCTTGACGCTGGACGAGCGCGTCACCCAGGTGACGCTGGCGCTGGAGGAGGCGGGGAGCCTGCTCGTCACGGTGGTGGATGAAGATGGACAGCCCGTGCCGCAACCGGAGCTACTGTTGCGCATGCCGACGGGGGAGGTTGTCCGGCAGGAGCGCGGGGGCACCGGCGCGTTGGTGACGCTGGGCCCCCTGGCCGTGGGCAACTACGTGCTGACCGGGCAGGCCGAGGGCTTCCGTGATGCGCAGCTGCCCGCGAAGGTGACGCCAGGGGAGACGGCGCTCGAACTGGAGATGGAGCGCGCCACCGTCATCAGCGGGCAGGTGCTGGATGTCTATGGCCGGCCCGCGCCGGGCGTGTCCGTGTTGGTGCAGCCCACGGGCGCGTCGACGCTGGCGGACGCGGAAGGGCGCTTCATCGCGCAGGTGCCCACGCCGGGGCTCTACGAGCTCCATGCGCACCACTCGGAGTGGGGTGGTGGCCAGCTGAAGGTGACTGCGCCGGCCACCGACGTGCAACTGGCGCTGGAGCCTCGCGCGTCGTTGGAAGTGACAGTCTCCGCCGAGGGTCGCCGCGTGGAAGGCGCGGACGTGGTGCTGTGGGTTGAGCAGCAAGGCATCTTCCGGAGTGACCGGCCGTCCGGCTCGGATGGGATGGTCCCGATGCGCGGGATGCCCGCGGGCACGTATTCGATGATGGCGTCCCATCCCGACTATCAGCCGTCGGAGCGCCGGGAGGTGACGCTGACGGATGGGCAGACGCTGAAGCTGGAGGCGGAGCTGAAGCCCGGAGCGCCGCTCAGTGGCGAGGTGGTGGACGGGCAGAACGCGCCGGTAGCGGGCGCCATGTTGGTGGTGGTGCCCCGTGGCGCGGAGCCCGTGCAGTCCGACGCGAGCGGCCGTTTCGAGTTCCGCGCGCTGCGGCCGGACCGGGGCTACCGCTTGGAGGTGAGGCACCCGGGCTATGACCAGGTCGAGCGCGCCGAGGGCAAGGCGGGTGGCCCACCGGTGCGAGTGGTGCTCAAGAAGCGCGACGTCTATCGCGGGCGCGTCATGGGCGATGACGGTGCGCCGGTGCGCCGCTTTCGCGTGGACGAGCACGATGTGAATGCACCGGATGGCCGCTTCGAGCTGCCGTTGCCCACAGCGGGCGACCGCGTCATCGCGTCGGTGGACGCGTCGGGCTACGAGCCGCTGATGGTGGATCGCCCGGCGTCGTCCGACCTGGGAGACCTGGTGCTGGAGAAGCTGCCGGGTGTGTCGGGCCGCGTCGTCGACGAGGGCGGCGGGCCGGTGCCAGATGCCGTGGTGTCGTGCGACGTCTGTGACGACTCCGTGCTCTCCGGGCAGGACGGCACCTTCACGGTGGCCAGCCCGCCCTATGTGACGCGTTACTCGCTCACGGCGCGCAAGGGGCGGCTGAGCGCTACCCAGTCGTTGGAGCGGGGCGCGCGGGGGCCGGTGGAGCTCAAGCTGCGGCAGGCCACGCGCCTGAGTGGCCGGGTATATCGCCCGGACGGGAGCCCCGCGGCGGGCTTCGAGGTCGAGGCCGTCAACGCGGACCGCAGCGAACCGCTCACCATCGTCACCGGGCCGGATGGCGGCTACAGCGTGGAGATCTCCCCGGGCAACTACCGCTTCGCGCTGGGCGCGAACCGGGAGTTCTCTGGCGAGCCGGCGCTGGTGGTGCAGGTTGGCGGCTCGGAGATGTCGCTGGACCTGGGCCCGGCGCCGGGCACCGCGTCGCTGGCCGTCCAGGTGAAGCCGGAGCGGGGCCGGGCGCTGTGGGTCGTCGCGGGAGAGCTGGGGGCGGTGGGCAATCCTCCGGCGGTGGCGTTGATGCGCTCGCGCTGGGCGCAGCTCGTGTACCAGCCCCGGTCGGAGCAGGTCCGCTTGAGCGGCCTGCGGCCCGGGCGGTACACGCTGGTGTGGGGCAACTTCCACGTGGAGACCCCAGGCGGACCGGAGGTCCGCGTCGTGGATGTGCCTTCGAGCAGTGACGTCGTGATGATGGCCCACTGAGGCCCTGCCGGGACGGTTGCGAGCCCGCCTCCCCGCGCATTAGGAAGCCGCATGGACGTGACGACTCTGAAAGGCCGCCGGGTGGTCGTTGGCGTGGGTGGCGGCATCGCGGCGTACAAGGCCTGCGAGCTGGTGCGGGAACTGTCGCGTGCAGGCGCCGAGGTGCGGGTGGCCATGACGGAGTCCGCGCGCCAGTTCGTCACCCCGCTCACCTTCCAGGCGCTCAGCGGGCACCCTGTGCTCACGGACTATTTCGACCCTGCCCAGGAGGGGAACTTCGGCCACCTGGACCTTGCGCGCTGGGCCGAGGTGTTCGTCGTGGCGCCGGCCACCGCGGACCTGCTGGCGCGCATCCGCGCGGGCATGGGGAACGACGCCGTGACGACGTCGCTGCTTGCCTTCCGGGGGCCGGTGGTGCTGGCGCCGGCGATGAACGTGGCCATGTGGGACAACCCCCTGACGCAGGAGAACCTGGCGGCCCTGCTGGCCTATCCGCGCTTCTCGCGCGTGGGCCCAGGCGCGGGGATGCTGGCCTGTGGTGACGTGGGGGAGGGGCGACTGGCGGACGTTCCAGCCATCGTCCAGGCGGTCGCGGCGCGTTTCGGCGCTGGCCCACTGGCGGGGAAGCGGGTGCTGCTGACGGCGGGCCCCACGCGCGAGTTCCTGGACCCGGTGCGGTTCATCTCCAATCCCTCCACGGGGAAGATGGGCATGGCGCTCGCGCACGCGGCCCGGACCCTGGGCGCCGAGGTGACAGTGGTGCTTGGTCCCGTGGGCACCGTGGAGCGCGGCGGCTTGGACATCGTGGACGTGGTGAGCGCGGACGACATGGCGCGCGAGGTGCTCTCACGGGTGGGCACGGTGGATGTGTTCATCGCCACTGCGGCGGTCAGCGACTGGCGCCCGGAGACGCGCGCGCCGCAGAAGGTGAAGAAGGGCGCTTCGACGTCGCCCGAGGCGCTGACGCTCGTGCGCACGCCGGACGTGCTCGCGGAGGCCTCCCGCCAGGTGGCGGGACAGCCGAAGCGGCCGGTGCTGGTGGGCTTCGCGGCGGAAACGGAGCGCGTGGTGGCGCACGCGCGCGACAAGCTGGAGCGCAAGGGGCTGGACGCGATTGTCGCCAACGACGTGACGGCCCCTGGCGCGGGCTTTGGAACGGACACCAACCGGGTGACGGTGCTCACGCGTTCGGGCGCGCAGCATGAACTCCAGGGCAGCAAGCGCGAGGTGGCGCAGGCCCTCATCGAGCTGCTGCTCGTGTCTCCGTCCTAGCGGGGCTCCATCACTGCGAGGGTGACGGTGGTCTTCGACACGAGCCGGGGCGTGCCGCCGGAGACGGCGTGGACCTCGGACTCCGTGACGATGAGCCGGCGGCCGGCGCGCAGCACCCGGGCCTTGCACCGCAGTTCTTCACCGGACGCCGTCTGGAGCAGGTGGACGGTGATGCTGGTGGACAACACTCGCTGGCCCTTCCGAACGACGGAGAAGGCCGCCGCGCCCGCCGTATGGTCCGCCAGCGTCGCCTGGACACCAGCGTGGATGACGCCGTCCTGCTGCAGGTGTCGGGGCTGCACCACCAGCCGGGCCTCCACCTCGCCGGGGCGGATGTCCACGGGCTGGATGCCCAGGTCCATGACGAAGGCGGCCGATGTGAACAGGTCCTCCGTGTCCTGGCGGTAATCCGGGTTCTGGTGCGCCATGGCGGCTCCTTGCTGCGTGACACCGGGTTCGGGGCGCAAGATAGCGTGGGTCCGGGGTGCCTCCAGGGCGGATGACTGGGGGCAGGGCGGGGTAGGACTCCGGGCGTGGGCCTGGAACTGCTCTGGCGGGAGGCGAACAGCCGGCTTGGGCGTCCGCTTCCTTGCGCACGGGCGCCACGTCCGATACCGATCCAGGACCGTGATTGATGACACGCCCGAGGCCTCGCAGGACCTGAGCGCCCTGCTGGACGATGTGCGCCGCCACCTCCTCTGGCAGGAGGAGGCCGCTGGCCGGGTGCTGATGATTGACGCCAAGGCGGCGCTCGAGCTCCAACGCTCGGCTCCCTCCTTGCGCGCGCGCTTCGCCCGGACACAGGGAACTGTGGACGCTGCGCCTCCTGCTCGCCCCGAGGCTCCGCTGCCCCGTCCGCCGCTGGCAAGCCCGGCACCGGAGCACCGTTCCATCGGCACGGAGCGGCCGGGCCCGGCGACTCCTGCTGGTGTAGTGGCACCGCCGGGAGTCGGTGTCGCAGCGCCGGCCCGGGTGCCGCCCCCGTCCACGCCTCCCATGCGTCCTGGGGGGATGGCTCTCGGCGCCGTTGAGGGCCAGCCTCCGGCGCCTCGAACGCCGGTCGCGGGGATGCGTGTGGATGCGCCGCCGCCCACGTCGCGGCCCGCTGGGGCTCTGCCTGGAGCGGCGAACGGCGAGCGGCCGATGTTGGATGAGATTCGCCGGGAGCTGGGCGACTGCCAGCGCTGCAATCTGTGCTCGACGCGCAAGAACCTCGTGTTCGGCTCGGGCAATCCCCGCGCGGAGCTGGTGTTCGTGGGCGAGGGCCCGGGGGAGAACGAGGACCTGCAGGGCGTGCCCTTCGTCGGCGCGGCCGGCGACCTGCTGACGAAGATGATTGGCGCGATGGGCTACCGCCGCGACGACGTCTACATCTGCAACGTCGTGAAGTGCCGGCCACCGGGGAACCGCAATCCGGAGCCGGAGGAGGTTGCCGCCTGTGAGCCTTTCCTGCGCGCGCAGTTGGCCGCCATCCAGCCCAAGGTGGTGGTGGCGCTGGGCAAGTTCGCGGCGCAGACGCTGCTGCGGGACAGCACGCCCATCACCCGCCTGCGTGGCAACTGGCGCACCTACGAGGGCATCCAACTGATGCCCACCTTCCACCCGGCGTACCTCCTTCGCAGCCCGGCGGAGAAGCGCAAGGCATGGGAGGACCTCCAGGCGGTGATGAAGGTGCTGGGGAAGCAACCCGGTTCGCGCGCGTAGCCGCGGGCCCGATGAAGGGAATGCACGGATGAATGGATTGCTGGAGTCGAGTGAGCTGCTGTCACCCGCGCTGGAGTCGAACCCGCTGGGGGACCCGGCTCGCCGCAAGCTCACCGTGTACCTGCCGCCGGGCTACGGCGCGGATGAGAGACGCTACCCCGTCGTCTACTTCCTGCATGCCTTCGGCAACAGCGGCGGCTCGTGGACGAACGCGTCGGGCTTCGCGCCCACCGTCCCCCAGCGCCTGGACGCCCTCGTCGAGTCCGGCGCGATTCCGCCCGTCATCGGCGTCTTCCCGGATGCCTGGACGTCGCTGGGTGGCAGCCAGTGGGTGAACAGCGACGCCATTGGCCGGTACCGCGACTACCTGACCAAGGACGTGGTGGGCTTCGTGGACCGCACCTACCGCACCCTGCCGAAGGCTGCCTCGCGCGCCGTGGTGGGGCACAGCTCCGGTGGCTACGGCGCGCTGGTGATGGGCCGCTACCACCCGGAACTGTTCTCCCACGTGGGCGCGCACGCGGCGGATTCCTACTTCGAATACTGCTACCTGCCGGACCTCCCGAAGGCCGCGGCGGCGCTGCTGAAGGCCGGCGGCGTGGAGGCGTGGCACGCCGAGTTCCGGGCGCGCGTGAGTGAGACGAAGATGCGCGGGGACGACTTCCCGGTGGTGAACGTTCTGGCGATGGCCGCCGCGTATTCTCCGAAGAAGGGCGAGCCGCTCAACGTGGAGCTGCCCTTCGACGCGAACACGGGCCGGCTGCGGCTCGACGTGTGGAACCGGTGGCTGGTGCACGACCCGGTGCGCTTCGTGCCCAAGTTCATGGACGCGTTCCGGAAGCTGAAGACGGTGTATCTGGACTGTGGGACGCGTGACGAGTTCAACATCCGCTGGGGCACGCGGATGCTCGCGGAGGACTTCAAGAACGCGGGCGTCGAGCGCGTCCACGAGGAGTTCGAGGACGGCCACTCCGGTGTGTCGTACCGCTTCGCACGCTCGCTGTCCGTCCTGGTGCCGAACCTGGCGCAGGACTGACGCACGGGGCCAGGGCCTGTCTCGCGGTGGTCGGGATGCCCGCTGGGGGACGCCCCGGCCCACCGCGCGTGACGTGGCGCTGGCCTTTTCCCTGCCCGAGCGGGTAGACGCCTCCCTGGGTGCGCCCCGCCGTGGCGGGGCCGGGCGCCCGACAACCTTCAGGGAGACGGGAACATGAGCATCGACCTCTACGGGCTGTCTCGCGTCGTTGGCGAGAAGGGCGTGCTGCCCCAGCGCGCGAAGCAGTTGGATCCTTCGCTGCCGTGCCGCGAGTCCGAGCTGCTCATCGACGTGGAGAGCCTCAACATCGACGCCGCGTCCTTCAAGCAGATCAAGGGCGAGGTGGGCGGCGACGCGAAGCGCATTGGCGAGCGCATCCAGGAAATCGTCCGTGAGCGGGGGAAGATGCAGAACCCCGTGACGGGCTCGGGCGGCATGTTGATTGGCCGCGTGAAGGAGCTGGGCGCCAGGCACCCCGCGCGCGAGCTGCTCAAGGTGGGCGACCGCATCGCCACGCTGGTGAGCCTGACGCTGACGCCGCTGGTCATCGAAGAGGTGAAGGCGGTGCACGCGGACATCGACCGCGTGGACATCCGCGGACACGCGATCCTGTTCGCCAGCGGCATCTACGCGAAGCTGCCCACGGACATGCCGGACACGTTGGCGCTCGCGGCGCTGGACGTGTGTGGCGCGCCCGCGCTGGTGGCCCGGCACGTGCGGCCGGGCATGACGGTGGCGGTGCTGGGCGCGGGCAAGAGCGGGGCGCTGTGTCTGGCGCAGGCGCGGCGCAAACTGGAGAGTCGGGGCAAGCTGCTGGCGCTCGATGTGTCGCAGGGCGCGCTGGACCTGCTGTCCGGCATTGGCCTGTGTGACGTGGCCCTGAAGGTGGACGCGACTCAGGGCGTGGACGTCATGGAAGCGGTGAGCCAGGCGACGGACGGTCAGCTCTGCGACCTGGTGGTCAACTGCGCCAGCGTGGGCAACACGGAGATGGCCACCATCCTGTCGGTGAAGGACGGCGGCACGGCCATCTTCTTCTCCATGGCCACCAGCTTCACCGCGGCGGCCCTGGGCGCCGAGGGCGTGGGCAAGGATGTCACCATGGTGGTGGGCAACGGGTACGTGCCCGGCCACGCCGCGCTGACGCTGGACTTGCTGCGCACCGAGCCGCAGTTGCTCCAGCTCTTCGGCACGCGATACGTCTAGCCGTCGAGCCGTCTGGCCCGATGCCCAGCGGCGTCTTCACCGGGATGGGGCCTCCTTGCCTCATCCTGGGCGGAGCAGCACCTTCGTGTCATCGCGCCGAGGCGGACGTCTCCGGCGCGGTGGGCGCCTGGGGCACGGGCGCGTTCGGCTCCTGCGTGCGTGCCCAGTCCTGGGCGCTGCGGCCGCTGCCATCGCGCACGTCAGGGGAGGCCCCCTGCTGCCGGAGTTGCTCCACCACCTCCTTGCGGCCGAACAGGGACGCGAACATCAGCGCTGTCTGGCCGAAGCGGTTGCTCTGGTCCACCGCGCAGGGTTGCTGATTGATCAGTCCGACGATGTCCGCATAGCCCTTGAAGGCCGCGCCCATGAGCGCGGTGTTGCCGTTGTTGTCGCCCGCGCACGCATCCGCGCCGGCGGAGAGCAGGGCGCGCACCGTGTCCGCGTGCCCGTGGTACGCGGCGAGGATGAGCGGCGAGAAGCCGCGAGCATCCCGCGCCTCCACCGGCGTACCCGCCTGGACGAGCCCGGCGACGATGTCCGTCTCTCCGGCACGGGCGGCGGCCAGCAGGTAGCGCTCCGCCTCGCTCGTGGCCAGCAGACGCCCTTGCGGCGCGGGCGTGGCGCGCAGGGACATCCACGCGGCCGTCAACACGCTGGCACCCAGCATCAACAGGCCCAGCGTTCCCAAGAGCAGCTTGCGAATCATGGCGGACTCCAGAAGAGAGAGGGGGCCTGCCCCCGCTGAGGGAAGACCGGGATGCGACGGGCGGCGAGAGGGGGGAGTCGCTGGGCGCCGCCACATCCCGGCCTTCTCCCAGGGGGAGTGGCGGGAAGCGCCGGGCCCTGGCGGAGACAGCCATGCCAGGGCCCGGAGAAGAACGAATCAGCGGGCGGCGAGCGTGGCCACGGCGGCCTTGGCGTCGTCCAGCTTCACGTTGACCGCCTTGGCAAGGCGGGTGCCGTAGTCAGGGTTGGCCATGAAGAAGTGACCCACCATGCGGGCCTTCACCTTGGCATCACGCACCTGATTCAGGTCCGCGGCCAGGTTCTTGATGAGGCGGTCCTTCCCGCCCGCGTCGAGCGCCAGATAGAAGGCGCCGGCCTGCGCGAAGTTGTCCGTCTTCTCGATGCCGCCCTGCTGCGTGGTGCCCCTGAGCGGCGCGTTGGAGAAGAGGTACTGCGGCGCGTCCTGCGTCTCACGGCTGACGCTGGGCTCGTAGTTCACGTCCGACTTCGTGTTGGCGAAGTTCATGCTGCCCGCCTGGTTGTTGTTGCTCACCGTCGCGCGGGACCGGTTGATGGGCAGCGACTGATAGTTGGCGCCAATGCGGTAGCGCTGGGTGTCGGCGTAGGAGAACAGGCGGCCCTGCAGGAGGCGGTCCTCGGAGGGCTCGATGCCCGGCGGCTGCACGCCAGGGGAGAAGGCCGCCTGCTCGGTCTCCTCGAAGAAGTTGTCCGGCATCTTGTTGAGCGTGAACTTGCCCAGCTTGATGGACGGCACCTGCGCCTCGGGCCAGATCTTCGTCGCGTCGAGCGGGTCGAAGCTGAACTTGTCCAGCTCCTTGGGGTCCAGCACCTGCACGCTCAGCTCCCACGAGGGGAACTTGCCCGCGCCAATGGTGGCGTAGAGGTCCGTGGTGGCGTGCTGGTGGTCCTCGGAGATGACGCGGGCGGCGTCCTCGGCGGTGAGGCTCTTCACGCCCTGCTGCGAGCTCCAGTTGAACTTCACGTACTTGTATTCGCCCTTCGCGTTGACGAACTTGAAGGAGTGCACGCCGTGCCCGTTCATCTGGCGGTAGTTCGCCGGGATGCCGATGTCCGAGTACACCTGCGTGAGCATGTGCGTCGACTCGGGCAGGTGCGAGAAGAAGTCGAAGGAGCGGTTCGGGTCCTGCTTGTTCGTGATGGGCGACGGCTTCAGCGAGTGCACCATGTCCGGGAATTTGATGGCGTCGCGGATGAAGAAGATGGGCAGGTTGTTGCCCACCAGGTCCCAGTTGCCCTCGTCCGTGTAGAACTTGAGCGCGAAGCCGCGAGGATCGCGCAGCGTCTCCGGCGAGCCCGTCGGATGGATGACCGTGGAGAAGCGCACGAACATCGGCGTCTTCTTGCCCTTGGCGGAGAAGAGGGATGCGCGCGTCAGCTTGGAGAAGTCGCCGTAGCTCTCGAAGGTGCCGTAGGCGCCGGTGCCGCGGGCGTGGACCACGCGCTCGGGGATTCGCTCACGGTCAAAGCGCGCCAGCTTTTCGATGAGGTGGAAGTCCTCCAGGAGGACGCCGCCACGCGGGCCGGCCGTCTTGGAGTTCTGGTTGGTCCCCACGGGGGATCCGGTGTCCGTCGTCAGGGGAGGGGGCGTCGCGGCGACGGCGGCCGAACCGCCAAAGAGAATGGCGGTTAGAAGCAGGGAGCGGGTTTGCAAGGGACTCTCCTTGTCTCAGGGGGTAAGGCAATCCCGTCCTGAGCAGGGGACATGCCACCGCTCGACTCTGAATGATTCCAGTGGGTTATCTGTTGAGTCCATGAGTGGCCACCGAAAAGCCGGTGGCGTCACCGTCCTGTCGGTGGGGACGGTCACCGGCCCTTCGGTGCTTTGAACCCGGAACCGATAATGCGGTGCGGCAACGTTGTACAGGTGCGCATCGGCGCTACCCGCTGTCGTTCGGGCGGGTAAGGTGCGTCCATGCCAGGCCCGTTCATTGAAGACGCGCGGATTGAACATGCGCGCAAGCTGGCGGACGAAATCGTCAACCCGATCTTCGACCTCATCCGCCGTAACACCACTGTTTCAACCGAGCGCACTGTGTTGCGCTTCTTCGGCCTCTCCGGAGCTGGCGCGCGGGGCGTGCCGCTCGCCAACCTGATGGTGGACAAGCTGAAGGCCGCCGGGGTGCTCAACAAGGGCGCCGCCTACTGGTACGGCCGCGCGCTGCAGTTGGGTGCGAAGAGTCCGCTGGAGGCCGTGGAGCGGCTGACGGCGCTCCCCACGGAGAAGCTGGCCCCCTTGTCGCCCGAGCAGGAGCACAACCTCCGTGAGGAGGTGCGCGCGGAAGCCCGCGCCGCGCTCGATGACCTGAAGGCCCGCATCGCCCAGCGCGAAGAGCTCCGCAAGCAGTTCCCCATGCCCCCGGCGCCGCACAAGTACGTCATCGTGGCCACGGGCAACATCTATGACGACGTGGACCAGGCGCGCGCGGCGGCCCAGGCGGGCGCGGACGTCATCGCCGTCATCCGGTCCACGGCGCAGTCGCTGCTGGACTACGTGCCCCACGGCGCGACGACGGAGGGCTACGGCGGCACCTACGCCACCCAGGAGAACTTCCGCATCATGCGCGAGGCCCTGGACGACGAGAGCCGCAAGCTCAAGCGCTACATCCAGTTGACCAACTACTCGTCCGGCCTCTGCATGTCGGAGATCGCCTTCTGCGCGGCCTACGAGAAGCTGGACATGCTGCTCAACGACGCGATGTACGGAATCCTCTTCCGTGACATCAACATGCGGCGCACGTTCATCGACCAGTACTTCAGCCGCCGCATCTGCGCCCTGGCCGGCATCATCATCAACACCGGCGAGGACAACTACATCACCACCGCGGACGCGTACGACGCGGCCCACACCGTCATCGCCAGCCAGTTCATCAACGAGTGCTTCGCCAAGCGCGCGGGCCTCAAGGACTGGCAGCTGGGCATCGGCCACGCGTACGAAATCGATCCGTACCGCGAGGACACGCTGCTGCTCGAGCTGTCCCAGGCCATGCTGGTGCGCCGCTGCTTCCCGGACGCGCCGTTGAAGTACATGCCGCCCACCAAGCACAAGGAGACGGACATCTTCTTCAGCCACACGTACGACGTGATGGCGAACCTGGTGGCCATGTGGACACGGCAGGGCATCCAGCTGCTGGGCATGATGACGGAGGCCATGCACACGCCGCTCCTGGCGGACCGCTACGTGGCGCTCAAGTCCGCGGCCTACATCCACCGCGCGGCGCGAGGCATCGACGAGGAGTTCACCGTCCGCGAGGACGGCAAGATCGCCAACCGCGCGCGCGAGGTGTTCGGCCGGGCGGAGCAGTTGCTCCAGGAGTGCCGCGACGAGGGCATGGTGACCGCCATCGGCCGGGGCCACTTCGGTGACGTGAAGCGCGAGGAGACCGGCGGCAAGGGCCTCGACGGCGTGCTGGAGAAGGCGCCGGACTATTTCAACCCGTTCCTGGAACTCCTGGAGGCGCAGTGATGCTCGGTTCAATCCTTGCCATGGTCCTCTCCGCGGGCGGCTCCGCGGATGCGCTGGCGCAGGTCCAGGTGAAGAACGTGTCCATCCAGGTTCCCGCCTCATGGAACCGCACCGAGGAGGGTGGGACCAACAAGTTCCAGGCGCCCAGTGGGGACGCCTACTTCCTGGTGGACGTGGGCGCCGTGCAGACGGCGGGCATGAAGGCCCAGACGTGCGTGGACAAGATTGTCGCGTCCATTGGCGGCAAGGGCTGGGAGCGTCTGAAGGTGGGCGCCCAGCCAGCGGCGAAGCGTCAGGAGACGGACGTGGCGCCGGATGGCAGTGGCGCGGTGGATTCCGTGACGTATGTGGGCTGCGACGGAAAGACGACGTGGTCGGTCGTCTTCTACCTGGAGCAGACGAAGAAGGAGCGGTTCGCTCCGCTGGCCCAGAAGGTGGGCTCCAGCGTCAAGATTCAGCGGGCCGGAGGGAAGTGAGCCGATGGTGAAGCCGAGCAAGCAGATCATCCGTCCCTACGGCGACCGGCGGGACGACGGCGTGGTGCAGCTGTCGTTCACCCTGCCGGTGCCGTTGTCCGAGAAGGCCAAGGAGGCCGCCGCCGTCTTCACGAAGAAGATGGGCTTCACTGACGTGAAGGTGGCCGCCGCCGAGCGCGCCGCGGACACCTACACCTTCTTCATCGTCTACGCCCGGTCGTCCGTCGCGCTGGACTACGCCGAAATCGACGTGCCCGAAGTCGTCGTGAAGAAGATGTCCTTCGACGACCTCAACGCCTTCATCAAGGAGAAGGTGAAGCGGCGCATCGTGGTGTTCGGCGCCTGCACGGGCACGGACACGCACACGGTGGGCATCGACGCCATCCTCAACATGAAGGGCTACGCGGGCGACTACGGCCTGGAGCGCTACGCCTGGTTCGAGGCCTTCAACCTGGGCAGCCAGGTGCCGAACGAGGACCTCATCAAGAAGGCCATGGCGCGCAACGCGGACGCCATCCTGGTCAGCCAGGTCGTCACCCAGCGCGATGTGCACAAGGACAACTCGCGGCACTTCATCGAAGCGGCGAAGGCAGCTGGCATCCACGGCAAGGTCCAACTGCTACTGGGCGGGCCCCGCGTGGACCACAAGCTGGCGCTGGAGCTGGGCTTCGACGCCGGCTTCGGGCCCGGCACCAAGCCGTCCGACGTGGCCAACTACATCGTCCACGCGCTCCTCAAGAAGGAAGGCAAGGAGCCGAAGGACGCGCACTATCAGGGGGAGCCCCAGTGAGCACGGGAACGAAGGCGATCATCCGGCTGCGCATGAGCAGCCACGACGCACATTACGGCGGCAACCTGGTCGACGGCGCGCGGATGCTGGGCCTCTTTGGCGACGTGGCCACGGAGCTGTGCATCCGCAGCGACGGGGACGAGGGCCTGTTCCGCGCCTATGACTCGGTGGAGTTCCTGGCCCCGGTGTACGCGGGCGACTTCATCGAGGCGGAGGGCGAAATCATCAGCGCGGGCAACACGTCTCGGAAGATGCGCTTCGAGGCGCGCAAGGTCATCAAGCCGCGGCCGGACGTGAATGACTCGGCGGCGGACGTCCTGGCGGAGCCGGTGGTGGTGTGCCGGGCCACGGGGACGTGTGTGGTGCCCAAGGACAAGCAGCGGGGGCAGACATGAGCACGCCCATGGTCATCACCGCGGCCATGGTGGGCGCGGAGACGACGCGCGAGCAGACGCCGCACCTGCCCATCACCGCGGAGGAGATCGCCGAGGACGCCGCGCGTTGCCGCGAGGCCGGCGCGGCGATGGTGCACCTGCACGTGCGCACGCCGGACGGCAAGCCGTCGCAGGACGCGGAGTTGTTCCGCGCGGCCATCCGCGCCATCCGCAAGCGCACGGACGTGCTCATCCAGACGTCCACGGGCGGCGCGGTGGGCATGACGGTGGACCAGCGCTGCGGGCCGCTGACGCTCACCGGCGAGGACCGGCCGGACATGGCCACCTTGACGACGGGCACGGTGAACTTCGGCGAGGAGGTCTTCTGGAATCCCCGGCCGCTCGTGCGTGACATCGCCCGGCGCATCCGGGCGATTGGCCTGCGGCCGGAGCTGGAGTGCTTCGACGTGGGCATGATTGACGAGGCCCGCTACCTGGCGAAGGAAGGGCTGGTGGACCTGCCAGCGCACTTCGACTTCGTGCTCGGCGTGCCGGGCACGTTGCAGCCGCGTCCGGAGGTGCTGGACTTCATGATTGCCTCGCTGCCGGAGGGCTCCACCTGGACGGTGGCCGGCGTGGGGCGTCACCAGCTGGCCTACGTGGACGAGGCGGCGAAGCGGGGCGGCAACGCGCGCGTGGGCCTGGAGGACAACATCTACGTGTCCAAGGGCGTGCTCGCGAAGGGCAACTGGGAGCTCGTCGCAGAGGCGGCGAAGCGCGCGCGTGCCCATGGCCGCGAGCCCGCCACGCCGGAGCAGGCGCGCAAGTTGTTGCGGTTGTCGTAAGCACCGCCAGATGCATCGCGACGGCCGCCGCCCGAGTCCTGTCGGGCGGCGCCCGTCTCTGGGGTGTGAGGGCTGGTTCTTGTTGCCATGCGCCCGGGTAAAGTCGGCGCTCCGTGAAAGCGCTGAGGACTGGACCTGGCCTGTTGTGCCTCTTGGCCGTTGCGTCGTTGGGCTGCGCCAGCAGTGCCACCGGTGCGGCCAACCGCCGCGATGCCTATGCCCTGGCGTCCTGTACCGACACGGTGTCGTGCTGCATTCAGCGTAACCCCGGTGTGCCCGAGGCGTGCGGCCTCACAGCGGGCGAGGCGGCCGCACACCTTGCGACCATGGATGCCGCGGTCAGGTTCACGAACGAGAAGGTGAAGGAGGGAGACGAGGCTGGCGCCGATGACGGGTGGCGAGCGCACTGCACTGACCAGTATGTCCGGTGTCGAGACCAGAAGAAGCCCCGATGGCTTGGGGACTGCTATGCCTGCTTTCGCTATTGCGAGGGGCAACGAGAGTGGCCCTTCCGAGACTGTCACCCTCGCTAGGAGAACCACATGCCCACCCAGCGGGATTGGGACGCGGTCAAAGACCTGAGCCGCCGTATCACGGACCCGGTTCAGCCCTTCCTCACCACCGAAACGCGCGCCCTTGTCCAGGCCACGGCGCACGACGTGGGGATTTCGCCTAGCGAAACAGCGCGTGCGCTCCAGGACGACGAAAGCGCCGCAGTTCTTGTGAGGGAGATTGCATCCCGCATCTCCACCGGGTCGAGGCGCCTGTCTCGCACCTTGGTTGAAGTCGATAGACGCCGGGATGCTGGGGACTTGGAGGGGGCTCGCCAGCTGCTCCAGGACGTCTTGGCCGTGGAGGTCGTGCCTCATTACGTGGACATCCTGAACACGTACCTTCAGGCAGTGGACGACGCGCCGTAGAACGGCCGAGGGGCGCGACTGACGGAGCGTTCCCCGTCCTGAAGTCCGTTGACGGATTGTCCAGGCTGCAAGGGCTCGGCTAGTTTTCAGCGGCAATGGAGACATTGCCTACGCCGCTCGCGCGGATGTCCGTGATCAAGAAGAACATCATCGGCTTTTCCGTTGTGACGGTGGGCATCGCGCTCACCGGGGTGGTGACGATGGGCATCCAGCCCATGGGCTGGATGCGGACCACGAACGTGGGGCGCCTTCCGGAGCTTGCCGCCGTCCAGGCGCAGTTGCTGCCCCTGGATGCATGCGAGGTCGAGTACGGGAGTCGAAGAGGATCGGGCGGGAGACGTTGGATTGGCTCCCAGGAATATGCCTACGTCACGCCCTGCGGGACTCCGTCCTCCTATCGTATCTCCGTCCGTGTGCCATCGGAGCGACAGGTGCGCGACGTCGCCTTCGACATGAGGCGAAGCTCCGTCTCCGCGCCCTGGAAGATCCTGGTCGACAAGGATCAGACCGCGTTCCCCGCGCTCAAGCAGTCGCTCGAACAACTCGCCCCCTTCTTGCTCACGCAGTACCCCATCGAGCGCCAGAAAGACGCCGACTTGAAGGTGCGACTGGCACGCGAGAGACAGGAGCGGAAGGACGCTGAGCGCGCTCTCAAAGAAGAAGCGAAGAATTCTTATCCGGAGTGAATGTCTCGCCTTTTTGGCGTGCCGCCTGTTGACGGATTTTCGGTGTGCGCTCGCTCCACTTAGGCTCGTGCCTCAATGAATCCATCGTCTACGCAGTCGGCGCGGAAGCCCGGCAACTCCGCCGTCATCATCATCGTCGCGGTGGTGGTGATGGTTGGCCTCATGGGCGGGGGGGCCATGCTGGCCG